>CBINCZ010000475.1:0-2107 GCA_966249295.1 uncultured Gemmatimonadales bacterium | reverse complement strand
CACGACTTCAGAAGCGGCGTCATCGCATGAGGGTCCTGCCCTCTCCAGCGGCACGTCGGCTGCCGAAGCGTGCGGTGCCGCTGGTCTCGACATCAACGCACGGCCCGACGGCTGGTCGCTTCCGTTCCCTGACGCGCCCGGCGCCGAACTCATGGCCGACCCTGAATTCCCGGCGGTCATCGTTCCGCTTTCGGATGGGCGCAAGGTCGGAATCCTCCGGGTCGCGAGCTTCGGGCATGAGCATTACGGGCCCAGCTGCGAACGCGCCTGGTCGGCGTATCGCGCCACGCTTCCCCAGCCCTGCACCGGCGACTGCGTCGCCCGGCTCGAGGCCGCGGTCATGCGGGAAGCCGGTGAGCACGCCGCAACGCTGGCGCGCGCGCTGCAGGCGCGCGGAGCCGATGCCGTCGTAGTGGATGTCACGGGGAATGGTGGCGGCTCTGAAATGGCGGACGCCATGGCTCGCGCACTCACGGCGACGCCATTGCGCGTCGCCTCGAGTGGCTTCATTCGTCATCCATTACACGCCGACAACCTGCGTGAGATGCGGGACGCGATCGCGAGTGACACGCTGCATGCCACGCCGGCCCAGCACGCGCTCATCAATGCGGCCGTCGGGCGTCTCGATTCCCTGCGCGCCGAGGCGGAGCGCACATGCGATCGTGACGTAGTGTGGCGGGGCGAGAAGCCGGCGTGCTCCAGCGTCGTCCTGTCGCCGCCGCTTGCCAGCTATCTGGCACCAGGAACACTCGACGGACTGGAGAACGGTTGGGTGATCTGGCCTGCGGCCTGGCATGGCGGGCGTGAAGGGCTGTACACCGGCCAGCTCCTGATCCTGCAGGACCATCTCTCCGCCTCGGCTTCGGAGGAATTTGCCGCTCGGCTCAGGGACAACAACGCCGCCACGATTATCGGGAACAGGAGTTACGGCGCGGGCTGCGGCTACAGCAACGGCGGCACCTCGCTCAAGCTGCGCGCCCTGGGCCTGCTGGTGCGGGCACCCGACTGCCAGCGGCTGCGGATGGATGGCACCAATGAGACGGCAGGCATCACGCCCGATGTGGATGTGGGGTGGAGCACGGATGACAACGGCGCGGATAGTGTGCGGAAGGTGGTTGCTGGCATTGAGCGGGCGCTGCGTCGCCCATGACTAGTGGAACCTGTCGTCGCCCCATTTGGCCGGGTTGTTCCGGATATAGCGACGGGTCGCCTCAAGCTGATGCTGGCTCCATATGATGCGTTCGAAGTAGTTCCGTTGCCACACACGAGCGCCCGGCGTGCCTTGATGCTGGTTGATCGCACGCGCGGAGAAGGATTTGAATGCGCGAACGATTTCCGGTAACGCGTGACGACGGGGACGCGTCGGCGGGCCCGGCGCGTCGGGGGACGGTCGTAACGTGGGGACCGCAGGGGCGGGTCTAAGACCCGCCCCTACCTGTCCCGTTCCATGACCGTCGTCCGCTGCGCCGGACCGACCCGCCCCTACCTGTCCCGTTCCATGACCGTCGTCCGACGCACCCGACCGACCCGCCACCATGTCCCACCCGTCATCCGGAACCAACACGATGATCCCGTGCACATGATCGGGCATCACAACAAATGCGTCCAACTGCACATGCGGGTAATGGGCAGGTAGCCGCTGCCACGCATCCGCAACTGCATGGCCAGCGTCACTCAGGTGCATGACGCCACAACGAACCGTGCCAAGGATGCGCTTCCGCCGCTCGATGCAGCAGGTCACGAAGTAGGCTCCGGCCCGAGTGTAGTCAAATCCATCGAGCCGAATGGACTCCCGGCCGTCTACCAGCGGCTCAAATCGTCTCGGCATGTTGCCATTGCCTCGCTGCCAGACCCCTGCGCGAGGGCAATGTCACCCGGCCGCGTCAATAGGTCCTCAACCGGGCCAGGAACGAAGCACCGCATCCACATCCCTGAAAGTGGAAGGCGCCACGTGAACGTGTCACGTGGCGCCTTCTGTTGGCATCGATCTCGAAACGCGTCGCCGTGGCGGCGCAAATCCCGATTGGTGCTTAGCGCGTCGTCAGGCGACCGTTTGCCCAATTCGAGTATGCGATGCAACTGTCACTAGACAATGGATCACCTCCTT
>CBINCZ010000474.1:0-2121 GCA_966249295.1 uncultured Gemmatimonadales bacterium | reverse complement strand
CCCCCCTTGTGGGGGGACCCCCGTGGGGGTGTGGCCCCTCGACGCTCGACGCTTAACCGGAAAGAGAAGGTCCAGTATGCCACCCCCCCGTCGCGTCGTCGTCACCGGTATCGGCGCCATCACGCCGATCGGTATCGGGGCGCCGGCGCTTGCCGCCGGGCTGAGGGCCGGCCGCTCAGCGGTGCGTGCCATTACCCGCTTCGATCCTTCGCCCTTCCACTGTCACATTGCCGCCGAGGTGCCGGACTTCCTGCCGGCCGATCACATCGAGCATCGCAAGGTCCGGCGGTTTGATCGGTTTGCCCAGTTCAGCGTCGCCGCCGCCCGCATGGCGCTGGCCGACGCCGAGCTTGACCTGGCCCGTGAAGACCGTGACCGCGTTGGCGCCATGATGGGCACGGCGCTCGGCGGCGTGGCACATGGCGAGGCGCAGTCGCTCAAGTTCTACCGCGAAGGACCGAAGGCGGTGGATCCGGGGCTGGCGCTCACCGTCTTTGCCGGCGCGGCCAGCTGCAATATCGCCATCGAGTTCGGCGTGAGCGGCCCCAATGCCACCAACGGGATGAGCTGTGCATCAGGTACGATCGCCGTGGGTGAGGCCTACCGGTCCATTCTGCTGGGTGATGCGGACATCATGATTGCGGGTGGCGCGGAGGCGCCGCTCGCGCCGCTCTGCTTCGGCGCCTTCGCCATCATCCGCGCCATGTCCACCCGGAATGATGACCCGGCGCATGCGAGCCGCCCGTTCGATGTGGGGCGTGACGGGTTCGTGATGGGTGAGGGTGCCGCCGTGCTGGTCCTGGAAGAACGGAGCCGGGCGCTGGCTCGTGGCGCGCCCATCTACGTCGAGATCTGCGGGTATGGCCTCACCAACGACGCGCATCACATGACGGCGCCGCGGCCGGATGGGCGCCAGGCCGCCCGGGCCATGCGGCTCGCCCTCGGCACGGTCTCGCCTGACGAGGTGGGCTACGTGAATGCCCACGGCTCCTCGACGCCGCTCAACGACCCCACCGAGTCGTCATCGGTGC
This sequence comes from uncultured Gemmatimonadales bacterium, assembly GCA_966249295.1. GTDB lineage: Bacteria > Gemmatimonadota > Gemmatimonadetes > Gemmatimonadales > GWC2-71-9 > CAMLHP01. The sequence continues at coordinate 1,090 of CBINCZ010000474.1, read as the reverse complement.
GCCAGGTCTTCGGCGACCACGTGCCACGTCTCCCGGTGAGCGGCACCAAGGGCTACTATGGCCATGCGCTGGGCGCGAGCGGCGCGATCGAGGCCGCGATTGTTGCCCTCTCGAGCCGGGACCGCTGGCTGCCGCCCACGATCAACCTCGACGTGGCCGACCCGGCCTGCGACCTCGATCACGTGCGTGGCGCCGGCCGGGAAGCTGATCCCGAATACCTGCTGAGCAATTCCTTCGGTTTTGGCGGTATCAATGCCGCCCTGCTCTTCCGCCGGGCGGACGGGCGCTGAGGCGCTTGTACCACCGGCGGTGCCGCCGTAGATTCGCCCCGTCACCACTCCTTCACGAGGTTCCTGCATGCCCGGTTACACCCGTCGGTTCGTCGCCGAGCTTCTCGGTACCTTCACGCTGGTCTACTTCGGCTGTGCGGCCATCATCGCGAATGCCTATCCCGGTGCGGGCTTCGGTCTGCTCGGCGTGGCGCTGACGCACGCGCTGGCCCTGTCCATCGGCGTGACCGCCACCATGAACATCTCGGGCGGTCACCTGAATCCGGCGGTGACGATCGGCTTGCTGGCAGGCCGTCGAATCACGGTGCCCGTCGCCGTCGTGCACCTGCTGGCGCAGGTCGCCGCCGCCGCGCTGGCCGCGCTGGCGCTCAAGGCATCGTATCCGCACGGGGTGGCCAAGGTGGTGGGCTACGGCGTACCGCAGCTCAACATCAACGTGTCCTTCCTGGAGGGGATGTTCCTCGAGGCCCTCGGCACGTTCTTCCTGGTGAGCGCGGTCTATGGCACCGCGGTGGCGCCGACCTCGCCCAAGGTCGGCGGCTTCGGCATCGGCCTCTCCCTGCTGTTCATCATCCTCGCCATTGGCCCGTTGACCGGCGCCTCGGTGAATCCGGCCCGCGCGCTGGGCCCGGCCCTCGCCTCGGGCCAGTGGACCGCCCAGTTGGCCTACTGGATCGGCCCGATCATCGGCGGCGTCCTGGCGGCGCTGCTGTGGGAGTTTGTGTTGATTGGGAGGGAGAAAGTTGCTGAAGGCTGAAGGCTGAAGGCTGAAGGCTGAAGGCTGAAGGCTGAAGGCTGAA
>CBINCZ010000473.1:0-2137 GCA_966249295.1 uncultured Gemmatimonadales bacterium | reverse complement strand
CCGCATGCCATCTCGCAACGTGTTTGTGCAACGCGACTTGCAAAGCGATCAACTTGCGCTGGTGTCCGAGAGAGGGGACGCGCGGATGCCGGCCTCCGCGTCCAGAAAGTCGCAGATGGCCTGGAATGCCTGGACGCGATCGAGCCCGAACGCCTCCATGAGATAGGGAATGGCGCCGTACATGTTGCTGCGTCCGCCAGCGCGAAGCCGGCGAAGAAAGCGAACGTGCGGATGCGGACGGGGCGGCTTGCGGAGCTTCCGTGTGCGAATCTTGACTGACGACATACGACCCGAATATAACCCGAAAGAGCTATTTTCGCGAGCCCCGCTTGCCCTTGTACACCTGCTTTTCCGTGACCACATAGTTCATCGGGATGTCGTGCTCGGCCATCGGGACCGTGTCCACCAACTGCACCTCGAAGCAGAGTCCTGCCAGCGTGGCGTCCGGCCTGGCCTGGGCCAGCAGCCGGTCATAGTACGCCTTGCCATGCCCCAGCCGGCCACCATCGCGGTCGAATGCCACTCCAGGCACCACGTAGAAATCCACCCGGTCCGGCGCCACCTGCCGCGCCAGGTCCTGGCGGATCTCATCTGTCGGCTCGAGCAGCCCGAACGCCGCAGGCGCCACTTCCTCCAGTGATCCGACCAGCGCGAGACGAAGTCCGCCGGGGCTTACCCATGGCAACGCCACCCGGCGCCTGGCCGCCAGCGCGTCGGCGATCATCGGCAGTGTCATGACCTCGCTCTTCACCCCCACGAACCAAGAGATCGTTTCCGCCGCCGCATATTCATCCAGTCCGGTGACGTGCCGCCCGATCGCGGCGCTGTGCGCCATCCGGTCGTTGGCCCGGTCCCGCTGCTCGAGCATGAGGGAGCGGAGGCGTGCTTTATCGGTCATGAGGTCGTACCTTTCGGTTGCGTCGAGCGTCGAGCGTCGAGCGTTCCGCTCTCAGCTCTTGGCTCTCAGCCATGGAACCATCTAACCCTGTCCACCGTGCCCCCTGCATTCCGCGTCTCCGTCGCCAAGGATTACCTCAACTTCGCAGCCGCGCATTTCATCACCATGCGTGGCCACAAGTGCGAGGCGCTCCATGGCCATAATTACCGGGTTGGCGTCACGGTGGAAGGGGCGCTCGATGCGGAGTGCCGCTGGGTCATGGACTTCAGCGTGCTCAAGGAGATCCTGCGGCCGCTGGTGAAGACGGTGGATCACCGCGTACTCCTGCCCACCAGGAACCCCAAGCTCGCCCTCGAGCGCCAAGATGGCCGGGTGAGTGTCGCCGTGTTCGGCGAGCCGCGCTATGTCTTCCCCGAGAGCGATTGCGTGCTGCTCGAGATCGAGAACACCACGGCCGAACTCCTCGCCGAATACTTCGGCCTGCAGGTGCAGGCCGCCCTCTCGGCGCAGGGCTACGCCGACCTGACCCGCCTCGTCATCGAGGTCGAGGAGAGCACCGGCCAGTCGGCCTTCTGGGAATCGCGCTGACGGCCGAGCGAGAAAGGAATTCCATGCCAAAGGAACCAACCTATACCGGCCCAGCGCTCGCCGAGCGCATGAAGGACCTGAAGGGCTGGGATGAAGACGCCGGCACCATCCGCCGGGTGTATGCCACCGACGGTTGGCCGACGACACTCATGCTGGTCAACATGATCGGCTTCTTCGCCGAGGCGGCGGACCACCATCCTGACCTCGCGGTGAGCTGGGGCAAGGTGGAGGTGCGCCTGAGCAGTCACTCGGCGGGGGGCATCACCGACAAGGACGTCGAGCTTGCCCGGCTCATCGAGTCGAATGCGCTCTGGCGGCCAGGCGATGGTGCGCTGACGGGCACGTCGAAACAATGGGTCAAGGCGGGGTCTCCATAGCGGCACCGTCGGTGACCCGGCTCGATCCCGCTCCGGACCCGCTCACGGCGTTCGGAGCGGTTCGCCATCTGCCCTATCCGCTTCTGCTGGAAAGCGCCGGACCGCTCACCGCGCATTCGCGCTACACCTATGTCATGGCAGACCCGGTACAGGTGGTGCGAGCGCCAGCACACCCGGAGGCACTCACCCAGCTCCGCACCCTGCTCGCTGATCATCAGCGCGAGCGCCTTCTTCCGGGCGCGCTTCTCTTTCTTCGCTTGCGATCGCATCCGGG
>CBINCZ010000472.1:0-2147 GCA_966249295.1 uncultured Gemmatimonadales bacterium | reverse complement strand
ATCGGAGGGGCAGATCATCTGCTTCATCGACGAGCTGCACACCATTGTGGGCGCCGGCGCCGCCGAGGGCGCGGTGGATGCCTCCAACCTGCTGAAGCCGGCGCTGGCGCGTGGTGAGCTGCACGTCGTCGGTGCCACGACGCTCGACGAATACCGCAAGCACATCGAGAAGGACGCAGCGCTGGAGCGCCGCTTCCAGCCAGTGCTGGTCGGCGAGCCCAGCGTGGCGGACACCATCGCCATTCTCAGGGGGCTCAAGGAGAAGTATGAAGTCCACCACGGTGTGCGCATCACGGACAACGCCATCGTGGCAGCCGCGACGCTCTCCGACCGCTATATCGGCGACCGGTTCCTGCCGGACAAGGCCATCGATCTGGTGGACGAGGCCGCGAGCCGGCTGCGCATCGAGATCGACAGCCTTCCGCAGGAGATTGACGAGGTCGAGCGCCGCATTACCCAGCTCGAGATCCAGCGCGAGGCCCTCTCCCGCGAGAAGGACAAGGCCGGGAAGGAAGCACTCTCCCGCGTGGAGCAGGAGATTTCCGCGCTCAAGGAGCAGAGCGCCGGCATGAAGGCGCAGTGGCAGTCCGAGAAGGACGCGATCCAGGAAATCCGGCAGAACAAGGCCGAAGTGGAGTCGCTTCGCAACGAAATCGAGCTGGCCACCCGTCGCGGTGACCTGCAGAAGGCGGCGGAGCTCCGCTACGGCCGCATTCCTGAGCTGGAGCAGAAGCTGGCGACGGACGAGGCCCGCCTCGCCGAGGTCCAGGCCCAGGCGCGCTACCTGAAGGAGGAAGTGGACGCCGAGGACATCGCCGAGATCGTGGCCAAGTGGACCGGCATCCCGGTGTCCAAGATGCTTGAGTCCGAACGTGAGCGCCTGACCCGACTCGAGGCCGAGCTGGGGCGTCGTGTCGTGGGACAGGAAGCTGCGGTGACGGCCGTGGCCAACGCCGTGCGTCGGAGCCGTGCCGGACTGCAGGACATCAACCGTCCCACTGGCTCCTTCATTTTCCTTGGACCTACGGGTGTCGGCAAGACGGAGACAGCCCGCGCGCTGGCGGAGTTTCTCTTTGACGATGAACGGGCCATGGTACGGCTCGACATGTCCGAGTACATGGAGAAGCACGCGGTGGCGCGCATGATCGGCGCTCCGCCGGGATACATCGGTTATGAAGAGGGCGGCCAGCTGACCGAGGCGGTGCGCCGCCGGCCGTATAGCGTGGTGCTGTTCGACGAGATCGAGAAGGCGCATCCGGATGTCTTCAACCTGCTGCTCCAGATCCTGGATGACGGCCGGCTGACCGACAGCCAGGGGCGCACCGTGGATTTCCGGAATACCGTCATCATCATGACCTCGAACATCGGCAGCCACTACATCGTCGAGGCGGGAGCCGAGGCTGGCGGTGACGCGTGGGCGGGTGTGGAGGAATCGGTGCGCGGTGAGCTGCGTGAGCACTTCCGGCCCGAGTTTCTCAACCGAGTGGATGATGTCATCGTCTTCCGGCCGCTCTCGCGTGACGACCTCTCACATATCGTGGGACTCCAGCTGGCGCACCTCGAGAAGATGCTCGACTCGCGAAAGCTGCACCTCCGGGTCACCCCCGAGGCGCGCGCACTCCTGGCGAATCGCGGTTATGATCCAGTGTATGGCGCGCGGCCGCTCAAGCGCGTGATCCAGCGAGACCTGCAGAACCCCATCGCGCTGGCGGTACTGGAAGGGGAATACCGTGAAGGCGACACGATCGTCGTGGACGCCAGGGGCGGGGAACTGGCTTTTGACCGGGAGGCGACGATGGCTGAGGCGGCGAGTGCGTAGGGGAACACCCTCCCCATCGGACCTGACGGGGATGACGGCGGCGCTCCGGCTCGCGCGCGCCGCCGCGGTCAGGGATGAGGTGCCGGTGGGGGCGGTGATCATGCGAGATGGCACCATCATCGCCGAGGCGCACAACGAGACCATCCACCGCCACGACCCCACCGCGCATGCGGAGCTGCTCGCCATCCGCCGCGCGCTCGAAGCCGGCGGCGAAGACCGCCTGCCCACCGCCACGCTGTACGTCACCATGGAGCCGTGCGCCCAGTGCGCCGGCTCCATCATTCTTTCCAAGGTGGAGCGCGTCGTCTTCGGCGCCTGGGACCCTCGC
>CBINCZ010000471.1:0-2152 GCA_966249295.1 uncultured Gemmatimonadales bacterium | reverse complement strand
CCCGCTTCATCACCGGCATCGGCAGCATCGGCGAGCGCATGCTCATCCTCATGGATATCCAGGCACTCATGTCCAGCGCCGACATGGGGCTCATCGACGACGCGCACTGACACCGGAAAAGGAGCAGGGAATGAACGCCCGTGCCTGGATGCGCTTCTTCACCATCCGTACCCGGATGCTCGGCGCGATGGCCATCGTCACGATGGCCTTGCTGTCGGTGGGTGGCTTGGGCCTGGCCGCGCTGCTGTACGCGCATGAGTCCAACGAGAGTTTCGTGGAGCACGATTTCGCAGCGATGACGCACATCGCCGAGCTTCGGCACGCCATGAGCATGCTGCTGAGTCACCAGAAGGACATGAGCATCGCCTACGACCACGCCGACGAGGCGCAGAAGGCGCAGGCGGCGTGGCAGAGCACGCTGGAGCAGATCCACGTGAGCGCGAAGCAGCTGCAGGAATCGCTGCGCGACGATACCCAGCGCGCCAAGGTGACCGAGGCCATGGACCGCCTGGAGCAGTTCAGACTGGCCTTCCAACCGGTGGCCAAGACCCTGCAGGCCCAGACCTTCGACTCGGCGCGCGCGGCCATGCTGGTGATGGCCCGCGCGCAGGGACACTATGACGCCGCGCAGTCCACCATCGAAGCGCTGGCCGCCGACGTGAAGCGCATGGCCGACGAAGGCTCGGAGCAACTGCACGGCACGGTCGACGTGGCCATGATGGTGCTGGCCGCGGCCGTTCTGATCGAGCTGGCAGTCATCGTGCCGCTCACCCTGCTCAACATGAGCTCCATCTGCCGGCCCATCCGCGAGGCCGAGCTCCTGGCTCAGTCGATCGCTGAAGGCGACCTGGCCGAGCGGCGCATCGACACCAGCGGCAGCGACGAAGCGGCGCGCCTGCTCAAGGTGCTGGAAGGCATGCAGGCATCGCTGCGGCGCATGGTGAGCCAAGTGCGCGAGTCCGCGGAGACCATCTCCACCGCCAGTGTGGAGATCGCCAGCGGCAACCACGACCTGTCCAATCGCACCGAGCAGACGGCGAGCAATCTGCAGCAAACGGCCAGCTCCATGCAGCAGGTCACCGGCACCGTCAAGCAAAGCGCCGACTCGGCACGCCAAGCCGACCAACTCGCCTCGTCCGCCGCGGAGGTGGCCGCGCGAGGCGGCCAGGTGGTCTCCGAGGTGGTGAGCACCATGGAGGAGATCAACACCAGCTCGAAGCGCATCTCCGACATCATCGGCGTGATCGACAGCATCGCCTTCCAGACCAACATCCTGGCGCTCAATGCCGCGGTGGAAGCCGCCCGCGCCGGCGAGCAGGGCCGAGGCTTCGCGGTGGTGGCCGGCGAAGTGCGCAACCTCGCGCAGCGCAGCGCCGAGGCGGCCCGGGAGATCAAGGCGCTCATCGAGGCCAGCGTGGGCAAGGTCGAGTCGGGCTCCAAGCTGGTGGCCGACGCGGGCCGCACGATGCAGGAGATCGTGAGCTCGGTGCAGCGGGTGACGGACATCATCGGCGAGATCAGCTCTGCCGCCGCTGAACAGAGTGAAGGCCTTGGAAGCGTGAACACTGCCGTCGCACAGCTGGACCAGATGACCCAGCAGAACGCCGCGCTGGTCGAGCAAAGCACCGCCGCCGCCGAAAGCCTGAAGGAACAGGCGACGCAGTTGAGCCGCGCGGTAGGGAACTTCCGGCTGGGCATGGCGAACGCGCCGACGCCCGCCACGCCTGCAACACCGACCCGCGTCGAGCCCACCATCGCCCGGCCGCAGGCGCCCGCCGCCGTGGTGGCGGCATCCGTGATCGCCACGGCCGCCGCATCGGCAGCGGCTGTCACGCCGGCACGCAAGGCGACCGCGCCGGCACGCAAGGCCGCCACGCCGAAAGCGCGCACGGCGCCCGCCAAGGCCAGACCCGACGCGCCACGCGCCTCCACGCCCGAAGTGCCCAAGGCCGCGCCCGCGAACGACGACGACTGGGAAACGTTCTAACTGCTGCGAGAGAGGACTGCCTCATGGAAATGATCCAAGAAGCCAATCACCTGGCCCGCCAGGAAGCCACGCGCGCGGCCACCGCTGCCGGCGCCGCCGCCGCTGCTGCTGCGGCCGCCGGGGGCGAATACCTGACCTTCCGGCTGGGCCAGGAGGAATACGGCA
>CBINCZ010000470.1:0-2167 GCA_966249295.1 uncultured Gemmatimonadales bacterium | reverse complement strand
GCAGGATGATCGGCCGCGCCTTGCCGGTGCCCTTGAGCCGGGCGTAGATGTTGCCGCGGCCCGGAGCGGACTCGTAGATCCGGCTTTCAATTCCTTCCCTCGCCAGCAGCTGCTGGAGATACTGCGCACCCGCCAGTTCGCTCCCGGGCGGATTGACCGTCTGAACCTTGAGGTAGCCGGCGAGCCAGCCTGTCGCCTCTTTCGCCAGAGCGTCAAAGTCTGGCGTGCGCGCGGCCTGGGCATTCAGAGTGGCAGGGAGGAGCAGCAACAGGAGGACACGGGACGCGCGGAAGGCTCGCATGGCACTCACGGGTAAGGTGGCTCGGCGGCTCGGCGGCTCGGCGGCTCGGCGGCTCGGCGGCTCGGTGAAGCTACAGCTCTCAGCTCTCAGCTCTCAGCGCCAATCCCCCCGCCCTCACCTCTGGCACGCTCTCCCGCTCCTGCTCCCGGTTCCACAGGAAGAACAGCACGGCGATGGCGCCGAACATCCAGAGGTTGCCTGGGATCCACATCAGCAGCCCGCCGATGCGCTGGTCCTCCAGGGGCGAGAGGCCGAAGGTGCGCGGGGCCTGCACATACCACTGGTACAGCGGCTCGTCGGCCATGGTGATGAGGGCCGCGGGAATCTGCATCGGCACGCTGACCAGGAAGAGGTACAGCATGCCGAGCCCATGCGGCAACGCCGGCACCTCCTTGATGGGGCTCATGACCGGCCACCACATGATGAACGCCGCGATGATGAAGAGCAGGTGCGCCACGATATGCACGTCGTGGTCCTGCATCATCAGGTCATAGACCGGGACCAGGTGCCACGCCGAGAGCACCCCGGTGAAGATCACGCCGGCAACGATCGGGTGGCTCAGGAAACGGCCGGTTCGCTGCACCCACCGCGGCCGGACCAGCGGCTCCAGCAGCCAGCCCGGGATGCCGAAGATGACCAGCGGCGGGAAGGCCATGGTCAGCACCAGGTGCTGGAGCATGTGCGCCGTGAAGAGGTAGTCGTCGCTCAGGTCGTGGATCGGCCCGTTGAGCGACAGCAGCAGGAGCAGCACGCCGGTGGCGAACGAGGCGATCCGGAGCCGGCCGGCCGGGGGTCCCAGGTGCCCGCGGCGCCGCGCCACCGTGATCCCCCAAACGTAAAGGGCACCGAAGACCGCGGTGCCCAGTACCGTACTCCAGTGTAGTGACAACGCCGGCGTCCAGGGCATCGTCGCGGGGGCCCGCGCGTGCAGCAGCAGGCCCGGCAGCAGCGTCACACCAGGCCCGCGTTGTAGTGCAGGTGATACGAGAAGAGCACCATCAGCGAGATGACGATCACCCCCGCGATGATGAGCGGGAACACGAACAGGCCGGTGAACAGCTTGCTGTCCTGCTTCAGGTGCATGTAGAACATGGCCACGAGCGCAAACTTGATGGCGCTCAGGACCAGCAGGACCGGGATGAGGATGGGGCCCATGATCGCTTCTGCGTTCCCGCCCCGGTGCGACAGTTCGTAGGCCGCCACCTCGAGGAAGGTCACCAGAAACAGCACGCCCGCAATCTTGAAGTAGAGCGACGGGCTTGGATGGCTGTGGGCGGCCTCGGCTACATGCGCTTCCATTCTGGTCTCCTCAGGGCTTCCAGTCCTTCATCAGGTACACGACCGGGAAGATCACCACCCACACGACGTCCACGAAGTGCCAGTAGAGGGCCGCGATTTCGAGATTGATGGCCTTCTCCGGCGTGATCTTGCCGCGGAAGGCCAGGATCAGCAGGGTCGCGAGCCAGAGCACGCCGATGGACACGTGGGTGCCGTGGAAGCCGGTCAGCGTGTAGAAGGTGGCGCCGAACAGGTTGCTCTTGATGGTCACGCCCTCGTGCACGAAGTGCGTGAACTCGTAGATCTGCATGCCCACGAAGCTGAGCCCGGCGAGCACCGTGGCGCTGAGCCACACGAGCAGCGACCGCCGGTTGCCCCGCTGGGCGCCGTTGAGCGCCATCACCACGAAGAACGAGCTGAACAGCAGCACGGCCGTGCCGCCGGTGACCAGCGGGATCTCCAGCGTCTCACCGGCGGTCGGCCCGCTCACGCTCCGCCCGTGGTACACGAGGTAGGTCGCGATCAGCGAGGCGAAGAACATGCACTCGGAGCCGATGAAGGTCCAGATCGCCACCTTCCGGCTGTCGA
>CBINCZ010000469.1:0-2172 GCA_966249295.1 uncultured Gemmatimonadales bacterium | reverse complement strand
GCAGCCGTCTACGGCGAACAGCATGTCGGAGGGTGCCACACCGGTCCAGTGCGCCACGGTGCGTTCGATCCGCTCCTGCAAGGGATGTCCGCGCTTCTGGTAGCCCGAGATGGGCCAGCCGTGGTGCTGCGCCAGCGCCAGCATGCCGGCATGCTTGCCCGAGCAGTTGCTCCATCTCGGCGTGAGCGTCGTGCCCTTCCGGATGACCTCCCTGGCGACGCCAGCGTCAAGCGGCTCATGTGGCCCGCACGCCAGCGCCGCTTCGGGAAGCCCGATCCGCTCCAGCATCCGATCCACGACGGCAAGGTGGGCGGGCTCGCTCGAGTGCGATGCGCAGCTCAGCGCCAGTTCCTCATCGCCGAAGCCGTAACCATCGGCGGCGCCGTCTTCCACCAGCGGCATGGCCTGGAACGGTTTTGCGGCGCTGCGCCAGAAGGAAACGAGCGCCGAATGGCGCGAATCGGCGAGGAGACGGCCATCGGCGTCCACGACGGCCACGGACACCGGATGCACCGATTCCACCGCACCGCCGCGTGTCGCTTCCACCAGCAGTTCATTCATGGCAGGGGAAGATAACCGCGATTACCTTCCCACCCCATGCCGCGACTGCTCGCTGCACTCCTCTTCCTTGCCCTCAGCGTTCTGCCTGGCGCCCTTTCAGCGCAGGCCTCGCCGTACGTTCCCACCGATGACCCGGCCATGCCGATCATCGAGCACCTGATCACGCGAGGTGTCCTGGCCGACCCCTCACCGATGATGAGGCCGTTGCGACGGAGCACACTCGTTCGCGCCCTGCGTGACGCGAGTCATGACCGCGGCTCGGCCGATCTTGTCGCCGGCCTGCTCCAGCGATTCGAAAGGGACTCCACCAGCCCATGGTGGGAGGCGGCAGGACGTGTCGGGGCGGAAGCATACTCCACGCCTCGTCAGGACCTCTTGCATCCGGTGGGTGACGCCTCAGCCAATCCCTATGGGGAGGTCGAGGTCGCGGGTGGGTTCGGGAATGTGGTGGCGGAGAGCCGTGTCGTGGTGCAGCCGAGGCTGATCGATGACCCTGACTGGCCGGGCCCGAGCGACATGGCGATCGCAGCGCGGCTGGCTCAGGGCTACCTGTCGTTCCAATCGAAGTATGTGCAACTGACCTACGGGCAGCTGCCGCGCAACTGGGGGCCCGCCGGATTGCCCGGCATCCCGCTGTCCGACTACGGATACGAGTGCCAGGGCCTCAGCCTCGAGCTGGGGAATCGAACGGTCCGGTTGAGCGCGGTGGCCAGTGACCTGAACGATGCACCGGACAGCACCGGCGCCCTGGCCCATCGCTACTTTTTCGTGCATCGGCTTGCCGTGCGCGCGTCGCAGCGGCTGGATGTGGCGGTCTGGGAAGCCAATGTGATCTCCGGCGTCGCCCGCGACTTTGAATCGCGGTACCGCAATCCACTCACCGTAAGCTATCTGGCCAATACCATCGGCGTTGGCGATCGCGGCAACGTCATGCTGGGCGCGGATGCGACCTGGTGGGCGCGACCCGGGCTGCGACTCGAGGGACAATTCGGCCTGGATGATTTCTGGTACAAGCACCGGCAGAATAACCGGGACCGGTATCTCTTCACCCTGGCGGCGTCGGGCCCGTTGGGTACGGCGCTCTCCTGGCGCGCCATGTACACCGAGGTGTCGTCGCTGGCACTGCGGGCGTTCAATCCGTCTGACAATTTCACCGATGCTGGCGTGGGGATCGGCCGGACGTTCAGCGTCTACGACCAGATCGCCCTGCGGGTGAGTGTGCCGGTGCGGCAGCGCTGGCTGGTCACACCTGAGCTGGCGCTCTTGCGCCAGGGCGAGGGCGACATCAACGCGCCCTACCCCATCGGTGTGGAGCGCCAGCAGACACCGGCGCTCTTCATCGGCACCATGGAGCGGACGTGGCGTGCGGGTGTGCTGGTGTCCGGCCAGGAAGGGCCATTCCAGCTCACGGGCGATGTCGGCCTGCACCACGTGACCAGCAAGGGGCATGAGGAGGGTCGCACGGAAACAAAGCTGCAGTTCCAGCTCCGGGGCACGCTCGGCCTCGACTGGCACGGCCGCATCGCGGACGACTGACGGCCCCTTGTGCAAGGCGGGGGCGGCTGGCTAGAATCCCGCTCCCGGAAATCCGGGCGATTAGCTCAGCTGGTT
>CBINCZ010000468.1:0-2176 GCA_966249295.1 uncultured Gemmatimonadales bacterium | reverse complement strand
GGTCCAAGCGATCCTTACCCTCGAATACCAGGGCCGATGAGGATGGAATCACCTCCCTGATGGTGCAGGTCAGGATGGGTGCAAGAAGGCAGGGAGCGGTTAGGTGTCCCCGGTAAGCCAGCAGACCCCAAGATCCGATGTTCCATCGCGAGCCTCGTTACAGTCTTACCCTGCAGCGATCCTGCTGTCGCACCGCGCCCTGGTCCGCCTGTCCGACCTCACCGCACGCACCAAGCCGAACGCCGAAGCCGGCGCATACTCCATACGACATAGGCACCAGTGGCGCTGGCCGCCTACGCACTGGAGACGCGATCTGTTCGCCAGCCTTGCAGAGGCCCACGCAGCCCGTCGGCTGGCGGAAGAGATGATGTTGATCTCAGCGGAGTTGGGGCGGTCAGGTGGTTGAGCTAATCGCGGAGGTGACATCTCTCCTGGGCGGTGCGAGGATGCGGTCATGGCCGACCTCCGTAAACGTGGCCTCGAACGATCAAGGGGCATCTTGCCACGGTGACGTTGCACGGCGACCGCGTGGAGATACGCCGAACCGGCTTGGCACGCGTAGCAGCCGAGCGGCACACGGTGATCCCCTTGGCCGACATCGTCCAGGAGCAACGGAAAGACCCCACGATGCTGGTCAACGGGTGCGTCTTTATGGCTACGGCCGAAGGTGTCAAGACTGTGAGGGCACTGGGGACGACTAAAGAGACGGCGATCGGAGGGAACTCACACACTGTGCATCGCGTATGCGGCCGCCTGGTCAACGAGTTGGCCAACCCCGAGGCAGCAATGCGGGGCCAGGCGATCTCAGCGGCGACGTCATCGGCGGCCTCGGCGTGGGAATCTTCGCCAGCGGCATCGCTCTCACCAGGACCGGACAGCACAAAGGCGGATCCCGTCGTGGTCACAACTGCCCACGGTAGGCACCGGCGGTATTCTGGACCCGTGTGCACGCCGGGCGCCAGTGTCGCTGGGGAAGCTGTCAGCTGTGCTGGACGGTCAGCCACTCCTGGGCAGATGCGGACGGCTGAAGGAACCAGAAACGTCCCGGCTCCAGGACAGCGACCGGTGGGCATGGCGCCGGTGTCAGCGCAAAAGCCACCGACGGTGACACCAACTCCGAGAAGGCCAGCGCTGATCGACTTTGTGTGGAGGGAGGAGTCTGCGGCTGGCCTCCGCTGGGCGGCGTCGACTCGAAGGCCGTGGGCAAGGGATCGCCGGGCTTCATTCGCCAGGAGGCGAGTTGCGACCGCCACGTCGTGTAGAAGTTCACACCCCACTCCGGCGGGGATTTGAGTCCCGGCTTGTCGTAGTCGCGGGATACCAGGGGTGGGGCTGGGGTACGCCATGCGGCAGCGGGGATGACAAAGAGCTCTGGTTGCTCGCTGTCGGGTGGGTACACCAGCAGAGCCAGCGCGCGGTAGTCGTCCAGGGGGGAAGACCTTCTCGCGCATGAACACGTAGTTCAGGCGGCTCGATTTGACCTGGACAAGTAGGTGCTGGCCATCGCCTCGGTCGATGAGCAGGTCGACCCCACGATCGTCGACCAGTGGCCGGAATACCTGATAGCCCGACAGTGCGAACTCAGCAGCGACGATGAGTTCAGCGGCAGCGCCCAGATTCGTGGGGTTCGCGTTCTTCCACCGTGTCATGGCGCGAACTACCGATGGCGTGCTCCGCGCGCCGCCGTATCCCCATGCGCGTGCGGGGAGCAGACCTCGCGATCGTCGGCGGCGCACCCAGCCGGGGGCTTCGGCAGCAGAACGGCCAACGCGCCAGCCCGGCGTTCTGGAAGCCGGGGCCACCGACCGAAACTCTCTGGTCAGCCACCGCGCCCGAGGACACTACCTCGGATTCCACGCCAAGCGTGATCATCTTTCATCTCTCGGGTTTCGGGGAAGAAGCCAGGCACAGGCTGGCTGGCTCACACGTGAGGTGCCACGGATTTTCCGGACAGGTCCCCAACTAGAGTTGGGGGAACCGGAAGGGAAGGCAGTTGGCGAGACAGAGGCGGCATTTCACCCAGGAGCACAAGGACGAGATCGTCCGCATGGTCCTGGACGGCCCGCGCCCCATCGCTCATGTAGCCCGTGAGGTCGGGATTCACGACACCACGCTCGGCAACTGGTACGGCAGCAGCACTTCGCGGCCTGAGCTGGGCGGATGGGCGGTCCCGAAG
>CBINCZ010000467.1:0-2181 GCA_966249295.1 uncultured Gemmatimonadales bacterium | reverse complement strand
CCCATGGCGTTCGGGTCAGACCGCGTGCTGACGCGGGTGGAGGACCCGGAAACCGGTGTCGTGACATTTCGGGTGCTGCGCATGAGAGCGATGGGCTCACGGTGACGGCGGCAATCCTGCGCGGTGCCACAGCGTTGGGATTGCTCTCAATCCTGGCTTGCGAGTCCCAAGGCGACCTTCCTGGTCGCATCCAGATCCATGACGTCGCGACGATCGGCTCAGATGGCGATGAGGGCGCGCTCAGCAGCATGCCGGAATCCATCATTCGAGATTCGACGGGGCGCTTTCTCGTCGCCACACCATCGGGACCTGCCGCCGAGCTGGTCGGCATCTACGATAGTGGTGGCAGGTTCGTCGGACGGATCGGCCGCATGGGGAGCGGCCCGGGTGAATACCAGCGGCCCGACCTGCTGCTGCGTGACGTGCACGACAGCATCTTCATTTTCGATAATGCGCAGAGACGGATGACCGTTCTCTCCCCAGCGCTCACGTACGTGCGCAGCGAGGCACTGCCGACGAGGGTTCAGGACGCAGCCCTCGATTCCAGTGGACAGTTGTTCGTGAACGCGCCGTTCTATCGTCCTGACTCGGTCGTCCGTCCGGTGTTCACCTTCGATGCGCGCGGCGAGCCGATCCACTCCTATGGCACACCCATCCCGGCGTGCTCTACCGACTGCTCCTGGCGCCTGGCGCGCATCATCGCGCCGGACCGGCAGGGCGCCTGGCTGGTCTCAAGGTTTTTCGATTACAGCGCAGAGCATTGGTCAGCCGATGGCCATCTGCTCAAGCGGCTGAATATCCGCGCCGACTGGTTCCAGCCGTACGATTCGCTGCTGATGCCCACGCATGAGCGTCCGCCGCAGGCTGTCATAACCGGCGCCTGGCTGGATGAGGCCGGTCGGCTGTGGATTGTCGCCAACTCGCCGGATCACGACTGGACCGAGGGGCTGGGCGCGGAGCGGACCGGCGAAGGCGGCCTGCGCTACTTTCCCATCGAGCGCCCGGAGCAGGCGCTGGATGGCATCATCGAGGTGCGTGACACCGCGACCGGTTCGCTGCTCGCATTCCGCCGCCTCGACCAGGGGGCATACCTGCTTCCTGTGGGAGATCAGGTCGTCGGCCGGTTATACGAGAACGCCGCCGGGTGGGTCATGGTGGACCTGCTCAGGTTATCCTACGACAGCGCCGGATCGAACTGAGCGATCGGAGGAATCGCATGCCGCACGGTGACGTCACGGTTGCCATCCGCTACGAAGCGAAGCAGGGCATGGCCGAGAGGGCCGTTCGGGAGCTGACCGAGCTCATCAGGACTGTGGTAAAGGAAGAGCCGGCGTGCCGAGGGATCTGGCTGCACCAGGACACCGGCACGGCGGAGAAGCTGCTGCTGGTGGAGCACTGGACCAGCCAGGAGGCGTATACCGGCCCGCACATGCAGACGCCGCACATCACGGCGTTCGTGGGACGGGCCTTCGAGTTCCTCGCCGGCCCGCCCGAGATCACCTTCTGGCGCGGAGTGGCATCGGCGGTACCCTGACAGCGACGCGTGACGCGTGACGCGTGACGCGCGACTCGCGACTCGCGACTCGCGACTCGCGACTAGCTCTCGCTGATCAGCGTGCCCCGCGCCAAGTCATAGATCCGGCGATGCACGATGACGCCCATGCGCCGAGAGTCGACGACCTGTACCTTCACGACCTTCCGGTCTTCGCTGGGACGGTAGAGGATCCAGCTGCCCGCCGGAGCCACCCGCTCGATATTATTGCAGTTGCGAGCCTTGGCCTGATGGCCCGGCGGCGTGCCGGGAATCCAGACCTTGCAGAGCCCCGGCGGCGGCAGGTGACCGGGTGGAATCCCCAGGGTCGAAGCCGTGCTGGCCGACGCGCTGGATGCCCTAGCCGGCGTACGCCAGGGCTCCGGCTCCGGTGTCGGCTGCCTGGTTGAGGTCCTGCTCGCGGTACTGCAGGCCGTTGCAGTGAGAATTGCCAAGACCGGCCCGAGAAGCGACGCTGCCCGCATGGTTCCTCCGGGGAATTCCGGGTTTCGGGCCGGTGAGGGGCAGGATGCGTGCCTGAGGGAATGTCGTAAGTCGCAGGTCGCAGGTCGTAGCCGACGAGTTACCCGTTTCCCGAGGGAATGTCGTAAGTCGCAGGTCGCAGGTCGCAGGTCGCAGGTCGTAGGTCG
>CBINCZ010000466.1:0-2186 GCA_966249295.1 uncultured Gemmatimonadales bacterium | reverse complement strand
CACTGCCGGTGATCAGCCGGTTGGGTGGCATCGCGGTGATGGCAATGGTGTAGCGGCCGTGGTTCTGCCAGTAGTTCTTTCCCGGCTTCCCGTCCATGGACCGCGTTCCCTCTGCGTAGGTCCGCTTGATGGGGCGGGGCATGTAGAGCGACTGGGCCGAGGCAACCGGTACAGCAAAGACTGTCAGCAACGAGGCGAGTGCAAGGCGGCGCATGGTGGCAGGGTCCGTGGGGTGAGTTGGGGGTGTTGGGAAGATAACGAGCTAAGAGCTAAGAGCTGAGAGCCAAGAGCTAAGAGCTGAGAGCTAAGAGCTGAGAGCTAAGAGCGCTAGCGTTGCGCGGCTCCCAGCTCCCAGCTCCCAGCTCTCTGCTCTCAGCTCTCAGCTCTCAGCGCCCAGCTCCCAGCTCCCAGCTCCCAGCTCCCACGTCACCCCGCCATATCTTCCTTCTCTTCCGCATTGTCGCAGGTCACGTCCGGATTCCACGGCGAGTAGAGCCCTGACGGGTTGTTCTTCCACAACCAGATGTGCAGGGCATAGATCCCCAGGTCATCCATCCGCATGTAGCTCTCGCCCAGCAGGGAGGGCGGCTCGTCGCCGGTCCAGGCGGCGATCGGCACGATGTAGTCCAGCCCGACCAGCTTCATGGAGCCGTCCTTCTGCGGCTCGTACATGAATGCTTCGGGATTGGCCAGCGACGGCGTGGCGTCGATCAGGTCGGGATTGCCGTAGTGGTAACCCATGCCGCCGGCTCCGGTGGCGAACCAGCACGGGGTAAGCTGGGCATCCCACCCGGCAGCCTGCGCGGCCGAGAGACTCTTGTACGCTGAGAGATCGCTCTTCAGGTCACTGAGTTCGTCGCCGTGAGGGCCGGCGATGTCGTTGCCACAGGCGAGGAACGCGAGGGCGGCGGGAACGGCGAGCAGACGCAGGGGAAGCAGGTGACGACGGCGCGGACGCATGGCGATCTCCTTGGCATGAGGGACATGCCGGCATCGCGCGACGGTATCGATTAACCCGGGGCGACTCCGGCCTCAGGGATAGAGGCCGAAATGGGGGCAAAAAGGGCTCATGGCGAGGGTCGCTGGCTGCTGGCTGCTGGCTGCTGGCTGTTAGCTGCTGGCTGTGTTCTCCGTGCCTCCGTGTCTCCGTGGTTCATGACCGAAGCCTGCCGGACGCTCCCACGAGAGTTTCTGCGCATCCTCCACGTCCTCTGCGCCTCTGCGTTGAAAGGGGTGGGACCGAAAACAGATTTCGGTCGGGCTGCAAGGTTGCTTCGCATCCCTGCGGGATGCTCGCAATGACATGTCTCTACGAGCTTCGCAGCCGCCGAGCCGCCGAGCCGCCGAGCCGCCGAGCCGCCAGCTCACCGCCTCCCCACCACCATACACACCCCGATCTCATAGGCGAGCCCCGACTCGTCCGAATTGGCACGGAGAAGCTCGGTGCTGTCGGTCACGATGTCATCCACCATCCGCGTGCGCTCGTCCTCGGACAGCTCCTTGCCGCCCTCGCTCATGCCCACGAGCGCCCAGGTGTTGAGCCGAGCGAAGACGACGCCATCGGCAAAGTGGATGGTGCGCGTGGTCGACTTGGACCGCACGTCGCGGAACCCGGCGTCACGCAGCAGTTGCTCGAGCGGTCCCGCTTCGCCAAACGAGTGCCGTCGGTCGGCAATGGGTCCCAGGCGATGCTCGGCGATCCGCCGAAGCTCGCGAAGGAAGGAAAATTCCTCGTCGCTGCGCCAGGTGCTCACGGCCAGCCGGCCGTCCGGCGCCAGCGCCCGGAACATCTCGCGCACCGCCGTCTCGCGATCGGGGAAGAACTGCAGTCCCTGCTGGCAGGTGACGACATCGAATGCCTCACCATCCGCCAGCGGCAGCGCCATCGCGTTGCCCTCACGCCACTCGACGTCGGGTCCCGTGTCTCGCGCCACCGCCAGCATCGGTGCATTCGCGTCCACGCCAACCACCTTGCCGCCGGGGCCGACCCGCTTCCGGGCCATCCTGGCCACAATCCCGGTGCCGCAGGCGACATCGAGCACATCGTCGCCCGGGCCCACCGCCGCGGCATCGAGCAGCGGCTCGACCCACGGCTGGAAGAGCGGCGGCACCAGCTCCTGTGCGTAGATCCTCGGGAAATTCGACTGGGAGAAGGGGAGGGCCATGGAAACCTCCTTGGGGCGCTA
>CBINCZ010000465.1:0-2202 GCA_966249295.1 uncultured Gemmatimonadales bacterium | reverse complement strand
GGGAAGCGCGATGATCAGCAGCAGGCTCCCGGCCGCCAGGACACCCAGCCCCTCAAGCGCACGCCGGTGGATCGGCTGAGCAACCGGCTGCAGGGCAGCTTCACCATCATGTGTCACCTGTGCGGATGCCTGCGCGTCGGCCAGGTCCCGAAGTGCGTCGCTGGTGCCGGCGATGGCCGGCTCGAGCTGGGCGGAGACTGCTCCCCGGCGCCACCCCGCGTGGCGTTCCAGCCAGTCAGCCGTGGCGCGGACGGAAAGCCGGCGCGCGCCCTGGCGCGCGCGTATCAGCCCGATGACCACCATCGCCGCCACGAGCAACCACGCCATGGGAATCCAGAGCGGCGCGCGAATCACGCCCGCACGCACCAGCCAGGCCGCCAACCCGAGAGCTGCCAGCGCGGAACCGGTGGCGAGCGCGAGCCAGCCGAGCTGGCTGCGCCGGCGGAGTGGTGCGGCGAGCGCGCCGAGCGCGTACTGCGTCCGGCTCATCCGCCGAAGCCCACCGCATAGGCAAAGAGATTCACGCCCATCCGTAACGCGGCCTCACGCTTCTCCGGCGGGTCGTGGTGAACGTCGGGATCTTCCCACCCGTCGCCCAGGTCACTCTGGTAGGAGTAGTAGACCGCGAGCCGGCCATCGAGGAAGATGCCGAAGCCCTGCGCCGGCTTTCCGTCATGCTCGTGGATCTTGGGGATCCCCTTCGGCATGTCATAGATCAGGTGATAGATCGGGTGGCTGAGTGGCACTTCTTCCAGCTGGTGATCAGGAAAAAGGCGGTTGAGTTCGCGTCGGATGGACGCGTCCATCCCGTAATTGTCGTCGGCATGGAGGAAACCACCCTGGCGGAGATAGCGACGCAGGGTCTCGAGATCGGCATCGCTGAAATGGACATTGCCGTGCCCGGTCATGTAGATGTACGGCACGTTCCACAGGTCGTCGGAACCGAGGGTCACCACCGTCTCGGCGGGTGCCGTTCGCAGGGCGGTGCGGCTGCGCACCGCTGTCAGCAGGTTTGGCAGGCTGGATGGGTTGGCGTACCAGTCACCTCCACCATCGTAATGCAGCCGGCCGATGGTGAGCGGCGCGGACGTATCCTGCGCCACCAGGACCGCGGGCAGCAGCAACAGGGTCAGGACTGATCGCCACATCAGCAGCTACTCCAGCGAAACATCCAGGTCATTGACGAGCCGGTACGCGTCGTTGCGCGGCCATCCCATCTGGTCGGCCACGGCTGCGGCCGCATCCTTGCGGCTCTCGCCCGCGGCCAGGAGCCGGCGGGCGAGCGCCATTGCCGCATCCGGATCAGTGGGCTCCTCCCGCCCGGCGGGCGCGGCGCCCAGAATCACGGTAATCTCGCCCCGCGGCTCGGTGGCACTGAACGCCGCGCGCAGGGCCTCCAGCCTTTCCGTACGGATTTCCTCATGCATTTTCGTCAGCTCGCGAGCCACCGTGGCCGGACGGTCAGGCCCCGCCAGCGTGATCAGGTCATCCAGAAGGGCGACCAGGCGGCCGGGAGCCTCGAACATCACGACCGGCCACGGCTCGCCGGCGGCGCGTTCCAGCAACCTCCGGCGTTCCCCGCCCTTGCGGGGCAGGAAACCCAGGAAGAGGTACCGGTCACCACCCAGGCCCGCCGCGGACAGGGCTGTCGTCACCGCCGAGGGACCGGGAATGGGGACGACCGCAATGCCGGCGGCGCGCACCGCGCGCACCAGTTCCGCGCCGGGATCGCTGATCAGTGGGGTGCCCGCGTCGGAAACAAGCGCTACGTCGCGACCCTGCTGGAGAACGTCGAGCAGTGTATCCGTGCGGCGTTCCGGCGAGTGGGCATGAAATGAAAGGAGTTTCGGGGTGGCACCGAGATGGGCCAGCAGGCGGCTGGTGCGCCGGGTGTCCTCGGCGGCAACGACGGACACCCGGCTGAGGACCGCCGCGGCACGCGCGGAGAGGTCCTCGAGATTGCCCAGGGGCGTCGCGACAACGTAGAGTGTCGCGCTCACCCCAGATGCTTGCTGATCCGCTCCTGCAGCGTGGCCTTGGGCACGGCACCCACCACGGTGTCGACGTGGCGGCCATCGCGGAAGAAGAGGATGCTGGGAATGGAGCGGACGTTGAACCGCTGGGTCACGCTCTGGTTGGCATCGACGTCCACCTTGGCCACCCGGAGCTTGCCCGCATGCTCGCCGGCCAGCTGCTCCAGGA
>CBINCZ010000464.1:0-2208 GCA_966249295.1 uncultured Gemmatimonadales bacterium | reverse complement strand
TGGAGGAGCTGCAGGCCTTGCTGGATGAGCTGAGTGGCGGGTGCGACGGAGGCGGTGGAGTCGAACGCCCCCTTCGCCAGCGCCAACCGGTCGGCCGGCGACTGGGCTGCAAGCGGAGCAGCGGCCAGGACGGCAGGTAACATGATGGCGGACGACGGGAACCGCATTGGGATCTCCAGATCATGCTACAACAGAGGCACTTCGGCAGCGGCTACTTCCTGATCTCTACGACCCGCGCTGCCCGTACCTCCTCGCCCGTCTCTCCATCGCGGACTACCACCGTTATCTCGTGGAGACCGGGCTCCAGTTTGGATGGATCAAGTGTGAGCTGCACGTGGGTGTCGGACTGGTCCGCCTCGCGACTGAATTCAACGGCAACACGCCCTTTGTCTCGCGTGCCCCACTCGCGCAGTGAGATCGTGGTGTGATACGACCGCCCGGGGGTGCGGCCATAGATCTCGAAGTAGATCGGCACCGGCTCGCCCGGGCGATACGCGCCGGTCACGTTAACCTGGAACGGGTCGCCGCCGTTTTTCCAGATCACCCCTCCATGTTCCGCCCCCAGCACCACGTCACTGAGGCTGAACGCCGAGGGCTGGACGACCACGTTCCCCCACTCGGCGGCGCTGCCGCTGGTCATCGTTGAGTCGAACACCGCCGCGTGGGTCAGGTAATGCCCTGCGGGTACCGGCAGTTCGGTCGTGAAGCCGAAATATTCACTGGGACGGAATGGAACGCGGCGGGCGAAGGTCCGGACCGTGTCAGCGCGGGCCACCGTGCCGGCGGACGTGTCCACCGCCGTGACTCGTATATGCAGTGGCCATTCAAGCCATCCATCAATGCGATGCACGAGCGAGTCGAGTCTCTCCCCCGGAATCGCGGCCGTGAGAAGCACGCGGGCGTTGCCCCGGTATGCACTGCCCACAGCATACACCTGCATCAGGGCATTGAGCTGGCGCGGGAAGAGCAGCGTGTAGCTGTCGGTGCGGACTGCGGTCTTGACGTCCTTTTCGCTCTGGACTGTCATTGCCCGCACGCTGGGCGAGCAGAGCAGGGGCGTGGCGTGCGGCAGCCCGTTGTGATACGCCCGAAAGATGTGGGCCGCGTGATCGTACACCGGATCCAAATCTGCCAGATAGGGTGTCACGCCCACCGGAAGCGTTGGGGAGAGGCCCAGCGGGCCGAGCTGCGATTCGCGCAGGACGGTGCCGAAGTAGAAGGCGCGGGCTCGGCCCTGGATCCAGTAGACCCAGAGTTCTGATCGCGCGGCTTCCGGCTTTTGTGTGACCGAAGGGATTGCCGTGACCTCGTCGCTGCTCTGGTCCGACATCGACAACACTACGCCAGTGTCGGCCAGCAATTGCTCGGCGGGCCTCGCCCATGCGGGTGCGCCGTGCCGCATGTAGATGACGGCCCGGTGATCGAGCACCGCCTCATCACCTCGGTTGTCATCGAGCCTGCTGGCGTCATCGCGGAGCATCACTTCGTTCAAGCTGTCCGGCACCACCCGGGAGCATGTTCCCATGCTGGTCCGGATCTTCAAGTATTCCGACCAGCGTTCCGGGTTGTCGACCCGAAAATTCCGGTAGACATACGCCCAGCGCCTGAGGTGCTCCTCCAGCCGGTCTCCCGCGGCACGAAGCGAGAGTGCGTCCCGCTTCTGCCAGAACCGCGTGAGCCAGGCAGCCACCGAGTCGCGGGGCAGGGCATCGAATTCGCCGAGTTCGCGCGGAGTCGCGACCCAGGAGAGATCATTGCGGTAGCGGGCGCGAGCGGAATCGCTCAGGTGCGTCGCACCGGCCCGGTAGAGTTCGGCGGCATGCACCAGCGCCGAATCGCCGGCCAGCGAGCGGGCCTCTTCCAGCGCCGCAAGCCCGGCGTCACCGCCCAGCTCGCTATAGCGCCTGAACGCGCGCGCGGCGCTCGAATAGCGCAAGGCGGTCCGGTACGCGTAGCCCGCCGCCAGCTGCGCCAGCGTGTCACCAGGCCAGTGACGGGCGGCGCGCACCACCGCATGAACAATGGCCTCCGGCTGTTCGCGGTCGCGCTCCTGCACTGTCTGCTGCACCGCGAAGCGCAGCCCGGGCTCGAACATCGAGTCCCGGGCAAACGTCTCCTTGAGGCTGCGCCAGAATCCCTCGCGATAGCTCTCACCCGTGAGCTGGCCGCCGAGGACGGGGCGGGAGATCGCGCCGTCCTCATCGAGCG
>CBINCZ010000463.1:0-2210 GCA_966249295.1 uncultured Gemmatimonadales bacterium | reverse complement strand
GGTCACGTAGTTGATGTTGGCGCCCGGTGCGATGCCGATCCCGCCCACCTGCGCGGCCAGCGCATCGGAGATGTAGTCGCCATTGAGGTTGAGGGTGGCAATCACGTCATACTCGGCGGGCCGCAGCAGGATCTGCTGGAGAAAGGCGTCGGCGATGGCGTCCTTGATCACCAGCCCGGCGCCGGGCTTGCCGTCGGGGATCACGTGCCAGGGTCCACCGTCGAGCGGCACCGCACCGAAGAAGTCACGTGCCACCTGGTAGCCCCAGTCGCGGAACCCGCCCTCGGTGAACTTCATGATGTTGCCCTTGTGGACCAGCGTCACCGATTTCCGGCCCTGCTGGACGGCGAAGCCGATGGCGCTGTGCACCAGCCGCTCGGTCCCCAGTCGGCTCACCGGCTTGATGCCCAGCCCCGTTTCCACTTGCAGGTCACGATGGGGTGCGCCGATGGACTCCAGCTGCGCCTGCCAGCCGTCCACCCTGGCCTGGGTGCCGAACCGGATCTTGTCGAACTCTTTCGGGAAGTGCTCGGCCAGGAGCGCCATCAGCTTGGTGTTGCTCTCGGTGCCTGCCGCGTACTCGATGCCGGCGTAGATATCCTCCGTATTCTCCCGGAAGATGGTCATGTTGATGTCCTGGGGCCGCTTGACCGGCGACGGGACGCCCTCGAACCAGCGCACCGGGCGCAGGCAGACGTACAGGTCGAGAATCTGGCGCAGCGCCACATTCAGCGACCGGATCCCGCCTCCCACCGGCGTGGTCAGCGGGCCTTTGATGGCCACGACGTGCTCACGGATGGTGTTGAGCGTCTCGTCCGGTAGCCAGTTGTCCACCTGGTTCTTGGCCTTCTCGCCGGCCAGCACTTCCCGCCACTGAATGCGACGCTTGCCGCCGTACGCCTTCTCGACAGCCGCGTCGAAAACCCGCTGGGACGCGCGCCAGATGTCGGGGCCGGTACCGTCGCCCTCAATGAAAGGAATGACGGGCTGATCGGGGACAACCAGCTTCCCCGAAGACATGGTGATGGTGTGGTTGGGATTTGGCATGGGGGGAATAATAGTGGGGGCCCGGCTTGCCGGGCCCGGCAAGCCGGGCCCCTACTTGCGCGATCGCTCCCGTTTCCCGACATTGTCTCCATGCCACGCGCCGCCTTTTTTGCGTTTGCCTTCTATTTCGGTTCCTCCGGGGGCCGGAATCGGGTGAGCGCGCGCGGCTGAACTGACGCTCCCGATCTCCTGCGGGCCCCCGGTCATCACCGGGGGCCCGTTTCTTTTTCCCCATTGCCGTGAGTTGCAGATGCTGATCGTTACGAGGTCCGGAATCACAGACGCCGAGGTCGCGCAGGTCTGCGAGCGAGTAGAGTCCCTGGGCCTCACGGCCCACGTAGTGCAGGGTGCCCAGCGAACCGTCATCGCCTGTGTGGGCGATGAGGACCAGCTCGCTGAGGTGCCCCTGCTGGCGCTGCCAGGCATCGAATCGGTCACGCCCGTGCTGCGGCCCTACAAACTCGCCTCCCGCGAGGCGGCACCAGGCGCAGGGACGACGCAGGTGCACGCCGGCAGCGCGACGATCGGAGGCCGTGACTTCGCCGTCTTGGCAGGGCCCTGCTCGGTTGAAGGCCGCGACATGCTGCTCCGGACGGCGCTGGCCGTGAAGGATGCCGGAGCCGTAATGCTGCGGGGCGGTGCCTTCAAGCCGCGGACGTCACCGTATGCCTTCCGTGGCGTGGGCGCCGAGGGGCTGGAGCTGCTGGCTGAAGCGCGGGAGATGAGCGGCCTGCCGGTGGTCACCGAGGTGATGGACACCCGTTTGGTGGAGCTCGTGGCCGAGCACGCCGACATGCTCCAGGTAGGCGCACGCAACATGCAGAACTTCGCGCTGCTGTCGGAGGTCGGGCAGTGCGGCAAGCCGGTACTGCTGAAACGCGGCCTCTCTGCCACCATCCGCGAGCTGCTGATGGCCGCCGAGTACATCATGGCCCACGGCAACGCGCAGGTAGTGCTCTGCGAGCGGGGCATCCGCACGTTCGAGAATGCCACCCGCAACACCCTCGACATCGCCGCGGTGCCGGTGCTCAAGGAGGAGACCCATCTCCCCGTGATCGTGGACCCAAGCCACGCCGGCGGGCGCCGCTCGCTGGTGCTCCCGCTCGCCTGCGCCGCGGTTGCTGCCGGGGAGGCTCGTCGCTGAAGAAGTCACTCATCGCAGG
>CBINCZ010000462.1:0-2217 GCA_966249295.1 uncultured Gemmatimonadales bacterium | reverse complement strand
GTGCAGCGAGCCGGTCACGCAGCCAGACTTGTGCCGGATGGTTGGTCGTGCGTTCGTGCCAGATACTGTTGATGACAAACCCGGGTATGTGGAGCGGCGGCTCCAGCACCTGCACCCGGTCCGACCAACCGTCTGCGATCCGGCGTGGGATCAGCGCGATCATATCGGATCGTGACACGATCTCCGGCACGATCAGGAAGCCCGATGTGGACAAGGCGACGGTACGACGACGGCCGATCGCCTCAAGAGCCGCATCGGTGGGCCCGGCGAAGCCGCCGCCCTGAGGCGAAACGACGACGTGGTTCAACGCGCAGAATAAATCCATATCAAGGATACCGCGTACGGCTGGATGCCCCTGGCGCGCAATGACCACATACTCCTCCTCGAAGAGTCGGCGCTGGCGCAGCGCCGCCGGCGCGTGTTGGGGCGCTACCAAGGCCAGGTCCACCTCGCCACGCTCCAACTGCGTCGCGAGTGCCATCACGTCGAGCGCCCGCCAGGCGATGCGGACCATCGGCGCCTCCGCCTGCAAGGCGATCGAGTAGCGTGCCAGCAGCGCATACTGGACGTAGTCGCTCGCCGCGATCACCACGGTCGCACGCAGGGTCTCCGGATTGATCGTCGCTCCTTGCTCGACGACGCGGCGAACACCCTCCAGTGCCTCGTGCAGTGGCTGCATCAGCTCAAGTGCCCGCTGGGTCAGAATCATTCCGCGATGACCCGGGATCAGGAGCGGATCGCCCAGCGCCTCACGCAGCCGCGCCAGCCGTGCCGACAAGGCAGGCTGGCTGAGGTTCAGCCGGCGCGCGGCGCGTGTGACGTTGCGCTCCGCAAGCAGGGTCTCGAGCGTCACGAGAAGTCCGAGATCGAGGTTTCTGGTATCCATCACATCGATAACAGCACGTAAAATGTTCGATTTCAATATCCACGGCGGATGCACTATTTGAGCCAGAAGCAGGCTTGATACTGCGACGCATCAATCGACCACACGGATACCAGTTCTGCTATGAAAGCTATCAAGGCTTATCCGCACCGAGGGCTCGACGGCCTGACGCTGGTGGACCTGCCCGACCCCGGCGAACCCGGACCGACCGCCATCCGCGTGCGAGTGCATGCCACCTCCCTGAACTTCCACGATCTGGGTGTGGTGACAGGACGGCTGCCGTCCGTCGACGGGCGCATCCCCATGGCTGACGGCGCCGGGGTGGTGGAGGCGGTCGGTTCCGAGGTCACGGAGTTCGAGCCCGGTGACCATGTAGTATCCACCTTCTTTCCGACCTGGCTGGACGGTGAAGCCTCCCTTGCCGATTTCACCACCACGCCGGGCGACGGCATCGACGGCTTCGCCCGGGAGGTGGTGGTGGCACCGGCCACCTCCTTCACGCGCGCGCCGGCAGGCTGGAGCCACGCCGCCGCCGCGACCCTGACCACGGCTGGCGTGACCGCCTGGCGGGCCCTGGTGGTCAATGGCGGCCTCAAAGCCGGCGACAGCGTGCTTGTCCTTGGCACGGGCGGCGTGTCGATCTTCGCGTTGCAGATCGCGCGGGCCATGGGAGCCACGGTGATCGCGACTTCCTCCTCCGACGAGAAGCTGGAGCGGCTGCGCGCGATGGGCGCTGCGCACCTCATCAACTATCGCCAGGACGAGAACTGGGGCGACCGGGTGCGGGGCGTGATGGGCGGCACGGGCGTGGACCATGTCGTGGAGGTAGGCGGCCCAGGCACACTGGCGCAGTCGATCAAGGCCGCGCGCATCGGCGGCCACATCGCTTTGATCGGCGTGCTGACCGGGAGTGCGGGCGATGTGCCAACAGCCATGCTCATGGCGCGGCAGCAACGGCTCCAGGGCCTGATCGTCGGCAGTCGCCAGCACCAGTTGGACCTGATCCGCGGTCTCGACGCCGTTCATGCCCACCCGGTGATCGACCGCTCATTTCCTCTGGCCGAAATCGCCGATGCCTTCCGGCTCCAGGAGACTGGCGGCCACTTCGGCAAGATCGTCATCGAATTCTAGTAACCCCCAATTATCAGGAAGTGATCATCATGAAAGTTCTCGTTGTTTACGCGCACCCTGAGCCCACGTCGCTGACACGGCAGCTAGTCGACGTGACCGCCGAGACCTTGACGGCGGCGGGGCACACCGTGGTTCATTCGGACCTCTACGGCATGAAGTGGAAGGCGGTGTACGACGCCGATGACTTTCCGATGCGCAACAAC
>CBINCZ010000461.1:0-2223 GCA_966249295.1 uncultured Gemmatimonadales bacterium | reverse complement strand
AACAGCGGATTTACATCGAGGAGAAGCCGGTTGGCTACCTTGGCTCGGCACTGGTCGGGATGGCATTTGGCGCCGGCTGGGTGCCCTGCATCGGCACGATCCTCGGCGCCATACTCGGCCTGGCGGCCACGCAGGCCAATTTCGGCCACGGCATGGCCCTGCTCGCGGCCTACTCGCTGGGGCTCGCCGTCCCCTTTCTGGTCGCGGCGCTTGCCCTGGACGCGTTCCTGTCGTGGTTCAAGAGCTTCCGCCGGCACCTGGGCACGGTCAAGGTGGTAAGCGGCATCCTCCTCATCGTTGTCGGCGTGCTCATGGTGTCGGGCGAATTCACCCGCCTCGCGAGCTGGCTGCAGGGGCTGACGCCTGGGTTCTTGCGGGAAAGATTGTAACGTGGGTGGGTGCTAAGCGCTGAGCGCTTAGCGCATCTGTGCACATCGACGTGTCTCATTCGTCAAGCATCCGAACTCCTCAGGACTTACCAATGCTCCGCTCGTGGCATGCGGTAGTGCGCGGCCTCATGGTTCCCCTGGTCCTGCCGGCTGCTGCAATTGGCTGCAGCGATTCCACCGCCATCAACGACTCCGGTCAACTCTCCATCGTCCATGCGCCCGACACTGCCGGCGCGCCTGGCTGGCGGCTGCGTGACACGATCGTGGTGACACTGACGGACGAGGAAGGCGAGCCGCTGTCGGGGGCCATGATCCAATGGAGCATACGGCTCGGCGGCGGGGCGGTTGAGCCGCTCGCCGACACGACCGACGCCGGGGGGAAGGCCGCAGCCCTCTGGACCCTTGGTGACCATGGCCTCAATCGCCTGCGGGCAAGTAGTCCCGCAGGTGACTCCGTAACGTTCGACGTCAATGCTTCGGCGTTTCGGGTGGACGCCTTCGATTCCGATTACAAGCTGGGTTGCGGCCTTCTTGCTGGTGCGATCTGGTGCTGGGGTGGTCAATGGGGCTTCAACAACTCCTCGTCCGTGGCGCCGCTGGTGCAGGGCTTCCTGGCTGGTGGTGGCAGGGCGGCTGAATTGGTTGACGATTCCAGGCAGTACACGCAGATCGCCGTTGATGGTGGTGGGCCGGCGTTCTGTGCGCTGGACACCGGAGGAAAACCGTGGTGTGGACTGGTTGATTGGACGGATCCTGAACGACCACGTTTCGTGGTCAGCGAAGCTGTCGGGATGCCGTCCCTGTTCACGATCGTCAATGTCGACGGCTCATCGTCGGGTCGCGTCTTCTGCGGACTGGCCACGGCGGATTCCACGGTCTGGTGCCTGGAGGCCGGCGAGGAAGCGCACGCAGTGGCAGGATCGCCTGCGCTCGCGGCCCTTGTGGCAGGCAATGACTGGTACTGCGGCATCCGGGCGGATTCGATGGCAGTCTGCTGGGGCGAGGGCCCGCTGGGCGACGGCAAGACGCAGTCTTCGACCGTGCCAGTGCCTGTGGCTGGAGATCACCGCTTCACGAAGCTCCGGGCCGAATACGCCTATGTGTGCGGGCTGACCGATCAGGCAGAGGTGTTCTGCTGGACAGCGGATGAAGCGCCTTCGCTGACCGCGAGTGACGTAAACGACCTCGCCATCGACGGCGACCTGATCATGGTCCTCCAGGGCCACACCGTAAAGGACGTCCCGGGCCCGCGGAACTCGTCCGTGCCGATACAACCGTTGACCGGGCTGGACGGACTTCCCGTGGCTGAACTGGGTCGAGGTTCGATGTCATGTGTGCGGCTGGTAGACGGCGAGATATACTGCTGGGATGAACTCTGGATCAACTCGACGCTGATGCTGGTCTTCAGCTACACGCCAGTCGATTCTCCGGCATCGAATTGATGCGCTGAGCGCAGAGCACTCAGCGCTCAGCGCTAAACCGCCTCCTCCAGCTCCGTCTCCAGCTCCTGCCGTCGGAGCAGTTCCCAGTAGCGTCCGCCCAGCTGCATCAGCTCGCCGTGCGTGCCGCGCTCGACGATGCGGCCGTCGTCGAGCACCAGGATGAGGTCGGCGTCCCGCACCGCCGCCAGGCGGTGTGAGATGACGATGCTGGTGCGGCGCTCGAGCGCACCCCGCAGTCCCTGCAGGATGCGCGCTTCGGTCTGGGCATCCACCGCGCTCAGCGCATCATCCAGCACGAACACCGGCGGATTCTGGGCCAGCGCCCGCGCAATGGCCGCGCGCTGCTTCTGGCCGCCGGAGAGGTTGACGCCGCGCTCACCCAGCATGGTGTC
>CBINCZ010000460.1:0-2226 GCA_966249295.1 uncultured Gemmatimonadales bacterium | reverse complement strand
CGGACCAGTTTGCGGTTGAGTGGAACGAGACGAAGCATCTTCCCATCCTGACCCGGCTGGCCCGGAACGTGGTGAACCGCGACGTCACCATCACCTTCCAGGTCCTGGCCGACCGGCAGAGCCGGCCGCAGATGGACTTTTTCGTGGCACCGGCGCCCAGCGTGGTGGCGCAGCCCGCGAGCAACTCCACTACCCAGCCGCTCAACGAACGGTACACGTTCGAGCACTTTGTCATCGGCAAGTCCAACGAGCTGGCGGCCGCCGCCGCCCACGCCGTGGCCGAGGCGCCCGGCAAGACATATAACCCGCTGTTCATTTATGGCGCGACCGGGCTGGGCAAGACCCACCTGATGCAGGCCATCGCGCACAAGGTGCTGAAGAAGAACCCTGCCACGCGCGTCCTCTACGTGGGTGCGGAGCAGTTCATCAACGAAGTGATCGAGAGCATCCACAGCCGGACCATGCCGGAGTTCCGCCGGCGCTACCGGGCGGATGCCGACCTCTTCCTGGTGGACGACGTGCATTTCCTGGAAGGCAAGGAAATGACTCAGGAGGAGTTCTTCCACACCTTCAATGCGCTGTACGAGGGTAACAAGCAGATCGTCCTGACGTCCGACCGGCCACCCAAGGAAATCCCGAAACTCGAGGCCCGGCTGGTGAGCCGCTTCGAGTGGGGCATGGTGGCGGACATCGGCCAGCCCGACCTCGAGCACCGGATCGCGATCCTGCAGAAGAAGCAGCAGCAGGACCACCTGGAGCTCACCATCCCGGACGACGTCCTCCGCTTCATCGCGGAGCATGTCCGGTCGAGCGTGCGCGAGCTGGAGGGCTGCATCATCAAGATGCTGCTCTATGCCTCGCTCAAGCACCGGGAAATCTCCATCGAGCTGGCCCGCGAGGCCCTCGCCGACAAGATCCGCACCGCCGACGAGGACCAGGAGGGCCAGCCCAAGCCCACCATCAACCGGGTGCAGGAAGTGGTGGCCCGGCGCTGGGGCGTCACGCCGGAGGGGCTCCGGAGCAAGGCGCGGATCAAGACGCTCACCGTGCCGAGACAGATCGCCATGTATCTCGCGCGGGAATTGTTGCAGATGCAGCTGGTCGAGATCGGCCACGCGTTCGGCGGGCGCGACCACTCCACCGTGATCCACAGCGTGGACAAGGTGCAGCGCCAGATGCAGCGCGATCGCTCCTTCCGCGAACGGGTGGAGCACGCGCGCCAGGAGCTGGTGACGGCGGAGTGAGTTCTTCCCCACGACTGTCCACGCGTGGATAAGCGATGGTGTGGGGAATCTGGATGAGAGTGTGAAAGTGGGGCGGGCTTCGCCTATCTTCCACCGCCCACACAGAAGTTCAACAGCAGGTGCATGGCGGATGCGCTGGCAGCGCCGCAGCTTGGCGCACTGGTCCACATATCCAGAGCCTCTACTGCTGCTGCTAGTTTTCTAAAATGGTCTGGTAGTATCTATCATAGCACACCGAGGACACGCATGAAGTTGACAATCACGCGGGAGCAGCTGCAGGAAGGACTCGTCGCTGTCGCGGCGGCGGTGCCGTCCAAGACGACGCTTCCGGTGCTGGCCAACATCCTGCTCGAGGCCACCAAGGACGGGATCCGCCTGAGCGGCACCGACCTCGATATCTCGGTCAGCACCATGGCAAGCGCGTCGGTGGACCAGGAAGGAGCCATCACGCTGCCCGCCCGCAAGCTGGTCGAGATCGTGCGCGAGCTGCCGAGCGCGTCCATTCGCCTCACCGCCTCGGGGGAACAGCGTGTCACCATCGAATGCGGCCGCTCGCGCTTCCGGCTGCTGGGCCTGCCACGGGAGGAATTCCCCGCCTTTCCGGCAGTCAAGTTCGACAAGGCCTGGCGCGCCACCTCGGGTGATCTCCAGAAACTGATCACCCACGTCGCCTTTGCCGCCAGCACCGAGGAGAGCCGCCCGATCCTGAACGGCGTTCTCTGGGAGCTTCGGCCCGAGCGGATGCGCATGGTGGCCACCAACGGCCACCGCCTGGCCAAGATGGATGTTCCCGCCACGGCTGGCGCCGGCGCCGAGGCGGACCTGATCGTCCCGCCCAAGGCGCTGGAGCAGATCCGCCGGCTCTTCGGCTCGGATGAGGAAGTGGAGATCGCCCGGAGCGAGAACCACCTCGCCTTCCGCAGCAAGACGACCCAGATCTTCACCCGGCTGATCGAAGGACCATACCCGAATTACGAGCAGG
>CBINCZ010000459.1:0-2227 GCA_966249295.1 uncultured Gemmatimonadales bacterium | reverse complement strand
TTTCCAGTGCGTTCACCACCAGATCTTCCGTCGCACGATGCAGGCTGTGCCTGTGGCACTCGAAATCCTTGATGGTGGTGCGCGACACTCCAGCAAGAACCGCGAGCTGTGTCTGTGTCCAGTTGAGCAGCCCGCGCGCCGCCCGGCGGATCAGCCCCTCATCGAGCCGCTGAGCGAGCGCGAGCTTGAGGTGCTCAACCTCATCGCCGCCGGGTACTCCAACGCGGAGATCGCCGAGCGGCTGGTGATCGCTGTGGGCACTGTGAAGCGCCACATCAACAACCTCTATGGCAAGCTCGGCGCGGGCAGCCGCACCCAGGCGCTGGCCATTGCCCGCGAGCTTGGCCTCATGGACTGAGCCTCCCCGCCAGTACACCCCTCAAATGTACCCCCGGATGCAGCTTTGGGTTGATCCGGCTGCACCCACCTGCCGCCTATAGTGTGCGTGTATCGTGAGCTACCGATTCTGGCGGAGGCAACAACATGAGCAGTTATGTTCTCATCACGGGTGCTGGCGGCGGGCTGGGTAGAGCGTTCGCGGCGGAGTGCGCGTCGCGGGGCTGGGACCTCTTCCTGACTGACGTGTCCTGCGACGTGCTGGAGCCACTTGCGCAGGGCATCGAGCGGCTGTGCGGCGTGCGCGTGCAAACCTACGCCGCCGACCTGACCGACCCGGATGCACGCGAACAACTGTGGCAGCACATCGAGCGGCAGGGGATGCGCTTCCACGCCCTGCTGAACGTCGCTGGCATCGACTACCAGGGCCCGTTCGACGAGCGCCGGGTGGACGAGGTCCAGCGCATCCTGCGGCTGAACATCGAGGCGACGGTCGAGATGACGCAGCGCGTGCTGCACCACCGCGATCCGGCCCGGACGCTGCGGATCGTGAACGTGTGCAGCCTGGCGGCCTTCTACCCCATGCCGATGAAAGCCGTGTATGCGGCGTCCAAGCGGTTCCTGCTGGACTGGTCGCTGGCGCTCAGCCAGGAGCTTCGCGGCTCCGGCGTGACGGTCACGGCGCTGTGTCCGGCGGGGATGCCGTCCAACCCGGCGGTGATCCGCCTGATCGACGCACAGGGCTTCATGGGCCGGGCCACCACGGTGAACGTTAACGACGTGGCAGCAGGGACCATCCGGCACGCGCTGGCCGGGCGCAGCCTGTACATCCCCGGCGTGCTGAACCGCATCCTGCGCCTCGCCGGGGAGGCGGTGCCGCCGCAAATCGTCGCCGCGCTGATCGACCGGCGCTGGCGGCAGTCACACGAGAAAGTTTACGGCTCCAGCCGTGGCAAGGTTGACACGACCGCGACGGCGACCATCGCCGCGCAGCAGGCATAGCATAAGGGGGACATGATGAACGGCAACAGCGACCTGACCGGAAAGACGATGGTGATCACCGGCGCGACCTCAGGGATAGGCCGTGCCGCGATGCGAGCCCTGGCCGCTCGCGGGGCCTACGTGATCGGCGTGGGGCGCTCGGCGGACCGCTGCCGGGAGGCTGAGCAGGCGATCCTGGCTGAATTCCCGCACGCCCGCGTGCGCTTCGCCATCGCGGACCTCTCCTCGCAGCGGCAGGTGCGCGCTCTGGCGGCGGTGATCCGCGAGTACGTGAACTCAGACGGGGGCGGCAAGCTCGATGTGCTGGTGAACAACGCGGGGACCGTCTCAAGCTGGTACACGACAACCGAGGATGGCTACGAGCTGCAGTTCGCCGTGAACCACCTCGCGCCGTTCCTGCTGACGCACGAGCTGATGCCGCTGCTGGCGCGCGCGGAGTCGGCGCGGGTCATCACGGTGAGTTCCGGCTCGCACTACGGGGCTCGCATCGTGTGGGACGATGTGATGCTGCGGCGTCGCTACGGGGTGCTGCGAGCTTACAAGCAGTCAAAGGTGGCCAACGTGATGTTCACGGCGGAGTTGAACCGGCGGCTGGGCCCGGCGTCGCGCATCCGGGCTTATGCTGCCGACCCCGGGCTGGTGAGCACCGAGATCGGCCTGAAGGGGACGAGCGGCCTCGCGAACCGGGTGTGGCGGCGGCGTATGGCGCGCGGCGTCAGCCCCGAGCAGGCTGCAGAAACGATCGTATATCTGGCCGCCAGCCCCGAGGTCGAAGGCTCGGCGGCGGTGTACTGGAAAGATTGCCGCCCCAAAACGCCGAGCTGCTACGCCCGGCGCGAGGAGGAGGCTGCCCGCCTGTGGGCGCTCTCCGAGCGGCTGTGCGGCCTGG
>CBINCZ010000458.1:0-2238 GCA_966249295.1 uncultured Gemmatimonadales bacterium | reverse complement strand
AGAACATTCTCGATCATTCCAAGGAAGTGGCCTGGCTCGCCGGCATGATGGCGGCGGAACTCAAGCTCGATGTCAACCTCGCCAAGCGGGGCGGCCTGCTGCACGACGTCGGCAAGGTGCTCACGCATGAGAACGAGGGTACCCACGTGCAGCTGGGCGTGGAGGTAGCCAGGCGCTACGGCGAGTCCGAGGCCGTGATCAACTGCATCGAGGCCCATCACGACGACGTGCCCCATGACTCCGCCGAGTCGGTGCTGGTGCAGGCCGCCGACGCCATCAGCGGGGCCCGGCCAGGTGCGCGCCGGGAAGCGTTCGAGACCTACGTCAAGCGGCTCACCCGCCTGGAGGAGATTGCCAAGGACTTCCAGGGCGTCGAAAAGACCAACGTCATCCAGGCCGGCCGCGAAGTGCGCGTGATCGTGACGCCCGAGCGGGTGGATGACGCCGCCGCGGCGCAGCTCTCGGAGGCCATCGCGCGCCGCATCGAGAGCGAGCTGCAGTACCCCGGCCAGATCCGTGTCGTGGTCATCCGCGAGACCCGCGCCGTCGGCGTGGCCAAGTGACCGCGCGCGTCATCGACGGCGCGGCGCACGCCCGCGCCATCCTCGAGGAGGTGGCGGAGGACGTCAAGCGCCTGGTCGCCGCGGGACGCCAGCCGGGCCTGGCGGTCGTCATCGTGGGCGACGACCCGGCGAGCCAGGTGTACGTGCGCTCCAAGGGCAAGGCCTGCACCGACGCCGGCATGCACTCCGAGACCATCCGCCTGCCGGCCGACATCGCCCAGGCGCAGCTGCTCGAAACCGTGGACCGGCTCAATCACGATCCTGCCATTCACGGGATACTGGTTCAGTTGCCGTTGCCCCGGCACCTCGACGAACACGAAGTGCTGCTGCGGATCGATCCGGCCAAGGACGTGGATGGCTTCCATCCGGTCAACGTCGGAAAGGTCTCCATTGGCGATCCGACCGGCTTCCGCCCGTGCACGCCATACGGCGTGCAGCAGATGCTGATCCGCGAGGGGATCGAGACCACCGGCGCCCACGCGGTGGTGGTTGGCCGGTCCAACATCGTGGGTCGTCCGATGGCGTCGCTGCTTCTGGCCAACGGCCCGGGCGGCAACGCCACCGTGACGGTGTGCCATTCGCGCACCCGCGACCTTGGCGCCGTGACGCGCACGGCCGACATCGTCATCGTGGCCATCGGCAAGGCCGAGTTCCTCACCGCCGACATGGTGCGCGAGGGTGTGGTGGTGATGGACGTGGGGATCAATCGCATGCCGGATGCCTCGAATGCGCGTGGCTACCGGCTGGTGGGCGATGTGGCCTTCGATGCGGTGGCCCGGAAAGCATCCGCCATTACCCCCGTGCCCGGCGGCGTCGGCCGCATGACGATCGCGATGCTCATGAGGAATACGGTGCAGGCATGTCAACAGCAGACGCGAGACACGGGACGCGAGACGCTGTAGGGGCGGGCCTCGGCCCACTCTGCCCAGCGTCGATCGCGTCCGAGTCCCGAGTCCTGAGTCCCGAGTCCAGAATGACCCTCCCACTCACCTTCGAACCCTCCACCCCCGCGGACGACGTTTTCACTGTCTCCGACATCACCGCCGAAGTGGGTCGCGCCATCCAGCGCACGGCACGCAGTGTATGGGTGCGGGCGGAGATCTCCGAGTACAGGGCATACTCCAGCGGACACCACTACTTCACGCTCCGTGATGCGCGCAGCCAGATGCGCTGCGTGATGTGGAAGAACGATGCCCGGCGACTCACGCTGCGGCCGGATGCCGGCATGGAAGTGTTCGTGCTGGGGCGCGCGTCCTACTGGGAAGAGAAGGGCGAGTTCCGTTTCACGGTGACGGCCATGCTGCCGTCGGCCGACCTGGGTGCGGCGCAGCGGGAGCTCGAGCGCGTGCGCGCGCTCCTCAAGGCCGACGGGCTGCTGGCGCCCGAGCGGAAGCGCCCCCTGCCGCGGTATCCCGAGACCATCGCGGTGGTCACCAGCACCGACGGCGCGGCGCTCCGCGACATTATCACCGTTACCCGGCGCCGCTGGCCCTGTGCCCGTCTGCTGGTCGTCGGCGCCAAGGTGCAGGGGGATGGCGCGCCGGCGACGCTCTCCCGCGCGCTGAAGCTGGTGAACCGCCTGCCGGATGTCGATCTCTGTATCATCGGCCGGGGCGGTGGCGCGCGTGACGACCTGGCCGGCTTCAATTCCGAGCAGGTCTGCCGAGCCCTGGCC
>CBINCZ010000457.1:0-2241 GCA_966249295.1 uncultured Gemmatimonadales bacterium | reverse complement strand
CCTTAGGTACCGTCCTTGGCCGATTCCACTCGTTGCTGGCCGTCGACGAATTTACCTAACCCCTGGAAAAAACAACGCCCGCTGGGGCTGGCCAGCGGGCTGAGTGCTCCTAGAAGACTGTTGCGCTATCCAACCGAGCTACGGGCGCGACGAGCGACCGGCGAGATCATCGGGGCGCCGGGATTCGAACCCGGGACCTCCTGCTCCCAAAGCAGGCGCGCTACCGGACTGCGCCACACCCCGCGGTGCTGGTGACGGCCACAGAATAATCTGCTCGCTGGGGGCGACGCCAGCTGTCCATCTTCACTCTGCCAGCGCCGCCAGCAGCGCCGCAAACGCGCGCCCGCGGTGGCTCACCCGGTTCTTCTCCTCTGGCGTCGCCTCGCCGAAGGTCTTGCCCAGTTCATCGCTCAGAAAGAGCGGGTCGTAACCGAAGCCGCCGGTGCCACGCGGCTCGGAGAGGATCGTGCCGGCGCATGTTCCCTCGAATATGCGGGGCGCGAACTGCCCCGGTTCGGCCAGCGCCAGGACACAGCGGTAGCGCGCCCGCCGACGCGATTCGGGCGCACCCACCAGGCGCCGCAGCAGCTCCCGGTTATTGGCGGCATCCACTTCGTCATCGCTGCCAGTGGCACCTGCCCAGCGCTTGGAGCGAACCCCGGGCGCACCACCCAGCGAGATGACCTCGAGTCCGGAATCGTCGGCCACCGTGGGCATGCCCACGCGCCGGGCGAAGTATTCCGCCTTGGCCCGGGCGTTGCCCTCGAATGTCCCGGCCTGCTCGAGGAGATCTTCAGCCGCGCTCCATGCAACACCCGCCTCGTCGGGCGATACCACCTCGACTCCAAGCGGTTCGAGCACCTGGCGCGCCTCGGCGAGCTTGCCCCGGTTTCGCGTGGCCACCAGCAGTCTCATGCGTTGAGCGTCGCTCGTTGCGCATCGAAGAGCTGGCGGATGCCTGCCTGCCCCAGTTCCAGCAGGCGGTCAAGCTCCGGGCGCGAGAAGGTGCCGTGTTCTCCCGTTCCCTGCACCTCCACGAATTGGTCGGGCTCCAGCATCACGAGGTTGGCGTCCACCGCTGCGTCCTTGTCTTCCAGGTACATGAGGTCAAGCCGAGGCTCGCCCTCGATGATGCCGACGCTCACGGCGGCGACCAGCTTGCCGAATGCCGACGGCTGGCCGGTATGCTCGGCGAGCCAGCGACAGGCATCCGCCAGGGCCACGCAGCCACCGGTGATGCTCGCGGTCCGGGTGCCACCGTCGGCCTGGAGCACGTCGCAGTCGATGCGGATGGTGTATTCGCCGAATTCCATGGTGCCCATGGCAGCCCGGAGCGAGCGCCCGATCAGGCGCTGGATCTCGTGGGTGCGTCCGCCGGGCCCGTGTCGTTCTCGCGAGCTGCGCTCGGTGGTAGCCCGCGGCAGCATGGCGTACTCGGCAGTGACCCAGCCGAGCCCGGTGTTCTTGCGGAAGGGCGGCACGCCTTCCTCCACGCTGGCGGTGCAATGCACGAGCGTACCTCCCATGCGGATCAGGCAGCTGCCTTCGGCGTAGGGATTGGCGCCGCGCTCCAGCACGACAGGGCGCAGCTGGTCAGCCGCGCGCGAATCTGGTCTGCTCATTGAAGTGCCTGGTCGAGATGGTCCCCGTCAGAGCCCTTCTTCGGCACGGGGATGCAGATGAAACGTCGGGGTCACGAGCGGAAGATGCAGGGTTTCCGTGTAGCGGGTCTCGATGAGGATGCGTGGCGGCCTGGCCGTCCGCTTGACGGTCACGTCCTGCGCTTCCTCCGGCAGGTCGAGTTCGTCGATCTTGTCGAGGATCCGCCGCCGGATGACGGCGTCAGAGAGACTGGGCGCGAGACGTGCCTGCGACTGCATCTCGTCGAGGAGCTGGTAGTACTTGATGTACACTTCGCCGATGTTGATCCCGTAGTAGAGCGCGGCAACGAAGAGGGCGAGGGAGACCAGGCACCCCAGCGTGCTGCTTCCCCGCCGCGAGCGCGTCACCACTGGGATTGCGCTCCGTCAACGATCGTCGACTTGAGCTTGTCGAGCGCCTCTTCCCGCGCCTGCTGCTCCGTCTGGCTGCCGGGTTCGTAGTCGCCCTCCACCACAAGGCCGGACCGCTGCCACAGGGTGCGGTTCCGCTTCTGGTCCACGATCTCGACATTCACGGTGAGCTGCACCAGCCGGCGCGTCACGTTGACGGAGTTGCCCACGTCATTCCCGGTGTACGCGA
>CBINCZ010000456.1:0-2270 GCA_966249295.1 uncultured Gemmatimonadales bacterium | reverse complement strand
TTCCCGTCCCGCCCTCGCCCGCGGTGATGGCAATTTCAAGTGCCGCCACCCGTCGCATCGTTCCCCCACCCACCGGGCCCCAGGCAAAGGAGATCTTCTGGCGCGGGACGACAATTTCCTGCCAGCCCGAGTCGAAGGCGAAACTCCGCGCGACCGACCACCAGACGTTATCCCCGCTCTCGTCCAGCAGCTTGAACTCCACGTTGTTCTTGGGCAGCGTGCCGCGCAGCTTGAACCGGAACGCGTAATTGTCCGGCAACTCCAGCGGCAGCGGGCGATGGATGACCGCGTAACCCGCGCCGCCGTGGTAATCAATATCGGCGCGGAGCGTCCCACGCTCAGCCTCGAGCGCAATGCCGACACCATCAGACGCGTACGCCGTCCACGGTTGGACCTGGTCGAACGCGTCCAGCAGGCGCGGCGTCTGCGCCTGCGCCGCGCCAGCCAGCAGAAGCATCGCAATCGGCAGGCCCGCCTTCATCCCTTGACGCTCCCGATCAGGATGCCCTGCAAGTAGTAGCGCTGCAGGATCAGGAAGAGCACCATCACCGGCAACACGGTCACCACGGCGCCGGCCATCATCAGCTCGACGTCCTGGACGTGTTCACCTGACAAGCTGGCGAGCGCTACGGGAAGGGTGTAATGCCGGTCGTCGCTGAGCACGATCAGTGGCCAGAGGAAGTCGTTCCACGTGGCCATGAAGGTGAAGATGCCGAGCGTGATGAGAATCGGGACAAGAACGGGAAGGACGATCGAGCGAAAGATCCGCCACTCGCTGGCGCCATCCACCCGGGCAGCATCCAGCAGCTCGTCCGGAATGCCGAGCGCGTACTGGCGGATCAGGAAGATGCCAAAGACGCTGGCCAGCCCCGGGATGACGACGCCGAGGTAGGTATTCACCAGTCCCATGCCCCGGAGCATCAGGAAGAGGGGCAGCATGGTGACCTGGGCGGGAACCACCAGCAGGCCCAGCATGACCCCGAACAGCCGTTCCCGGCCCCGGAACCGCAGCTTGGCAAAGGCGTAGCCCGCCATGCCATTCACCAGGAGCGACAGCACGGTCACCAGCGTGGCGATCAGCAGGCTGTTGAGGAAGTACCGGCTCATGGCGAGGCGGGCAAAGAGCTGCCGGTACTGCTCCAGCGTCGCGGGATGGGGCAGCAGTCGAGGCGGCAACGTGGTGGCCTGGCCACTCTGCATGAAGCTCGCCGACACCATCCAGACCAGCGGACCCAGGGCAAAGAACGCCCCGAGGATCAGCGCGGCATGCAGCAGGACCCGCCGAAGGCGCCGCACTCAGTCCTCCCTCGGGCGCAGGCGGAACTGCAGCAGCGTCGCCACCAGCATGATGGCAAAGAGGATGAACGCAATTGCCGCCGCGTTCCCGATCCGCCACCAGCGGAATCCTTCCTCGTACATGAAGAGGACCACGCTCACCGTGCTGCGCAGCGGCCCGCCCTGGGTCATGACGTAGGGCTCGGCGAACAGCTGGAAGTAGCCGATCATGGTCACGATGGCCACGAACAGGAAGGTCGGCGCCAGCATCGGGAGCGTGATATGGCGGAAGCGCTGCCACCAGGTGGCCCCGTCGAGCTCGGCGGCATCGTAGAGATCGTCGGGGATGGCCTGCAGCCCGGCGATGAAGATCAGCATGTTGTAGCCGAAATTCTTCCAGACCGCGAGGATGATGATGGCCGGCATGGCCCAGACCGGACTACCAAGCCAGTCCACCCGGCCGATCCCCACCCAGTCGAGGAACTGGTCGATCGGTCCGAACACCGGATGGTAGAGATAGCGCCAGACGATGGCGACGGCCACCAGCGTGGTGACGACGGGCGCGAAGAAGGCGCTCCGGAAGAACCCCTTCCAGCGCGTGAGCCGGGCGTTGACGAGGAGCGCGGCAGCGAGCGAGGTGACCACCGACAGCGGACCACCCACCAGCACGAAATAGAACGTGTTCCGGAGCGCCGACCAGAAGACTGGGTTCTCGAACAGGTGCCGGTAGTTCTGGAAACCGACGAACTGCGCCACCGAGGGATCGGCGATGGCATAGACGTCAAAGTCGGTGAGACTCAGCGCGAAGGCGGCGAGCACCGGAATCACGAAGAACACCGCCAGGAGCATCACGGCCGGGAGCAGGAATCCCCACGCTGCGCGCGCCTGGCGCCGCTCGACGTTCATGGCGCCTCCCACTCCAGCAGCTGCCCGCCACGATGCTCGAGGAGCGCTCGGCGCTTGGCCAGGATGGCGTTGACCTGCGCTTCCAGCGT
>CBINCZ010000455.1:0-2270 GCA_966249295.1 uncultured Gemmatimonadales bacterium | reverse complement strand
ACCTGGACCGATTCGGCCACGGTGCCGACCCGGGCGCAGAATTTTGACGTGCAGGAAACCGGGCAGACCGACTACATCGTGTCCGGCCCGGCGGTGCATGGCGAGGAGACGGTACTGGTCATCGGCGGTAACGGCACCTTCACGCGCACCGGCACAGGGTCACGCTACGACCAGCCAATGCAATATCACGCCAGCGGCCAGCGGCAAGTCACGTTCTATCTCGCCACCGAGGGAGCGCCGGCTGGCGCGGAGGGCAGCGAGACGAGCCAGTTCACCGTGACGGTACCGGCCGTAGGGCAGTCGCTCAGCGCCGACCAGCGCGCGTCCTTCCGGGTCAGCGTCATCCCCACGCCCTGAGCCGCCGTGCGGATCATCCGCCGTGTCATTCTTGTGCTTGCAGCGGGAGCCGGGCTTTTCATCGCCTGGCTCTTTGCTGTGTGGCCCCCGCCCATCTGGTACGCCACCCACTTTCCCCGCCGGACCGCCTTCATGGCCATGCGGGAGCGGAGCGGCATAGAGACCGTCGCGTATTGCCCCCTCCCACTCGACAGCATCTCGCCACTGTTGCCACAGGCAGTAATCCTGGGCGAGGACAACCGGTTCTGGACTCACTCGGGACTCGACTTTGTCGAGCTGCGGCATGCCATCGGCTACCAGCGTGACGAGTTCTCCTTCACGAGTTCACGCGACCTGCGCGACCTGGCACGTGACCTGGGTATTCTCTGGAACCGGCGGGACGACGTGCGTGGGGCCAGCACCATCACCCAGCAGCTGGCCAAGAACCTCTATCTCTCTCCGTCACGTAACCCGCTCCGGAAGTTCAAGGAGGCAGTGACGGCCTACCGCCTCGAGCTGGCCCTGGGCAAGCGCCGGATCCTGGAGCTCTACCTGAATGTGGTGGAATTGGGACCCGGCATCTGGGGCGCGGAGGCCGCGAGCCAGACGTACTTCAAGCGCCCACCTGCCCGCCTCAGCCGGAACCAGGCCGCCGCCCTCGCCGGCACGCTGCCGTTCCCGCTGGAATCCAACCCGTCATTCCAGCCAGGCCGCATGCGGTGGAGGCAGGGGTGGATATTGGGGAGGATGCGGTAGGGCCTCGGACGCGCGATGCGCCACGTGCGCCCAGTGGGGGCGGCCCGCGGGCCCAGTAGGGGCGGCCCGCGGGCCGCCCCTACTGAATTGATTTGAGCCCATTGACCGGCGGGGCCCGCGTCCTGTCACCCACATCACAGCACGCCATCCTCCCGCATGCCAGACTGTTAGCTTCAGAGAAGCTGACACTTGGGCCGGAGGACCCCATGATCGATGATCGTGATTACGAGGAGCGCCGAGGATCTGCCTGGCGGGGACTTGGCGCGATGACGGTTGCGGCAGCGGTGGGCGCAGGCGTGGCACTGCTGTTCACGACCGATACGGGCCGGCGCACCCCCCGGGCAGGGTACCCTCAGGTGCGCCACAAGGAAAAGAGCGACCGCGCCGAGATGCTGGGCACCGCCGCGCTCGAGGGGATCGAGATGATGCGGGGCCGGCAGACGCGCCGGAATCACACCGCGCTCTACGCCGCGCTCGGCACGGCAGCCGGGGCCACCCTTGCCGCGACCCTGGCACCCGAAAGCACCCGGCGCGCCCGCACCTGGGTGGAGGACACCCTCGACGAGCTGCGGCACAATGCGTCCACCCGGTGGCGGATGCACCGGGCCAAGCGGGCCAACCGGATGACCCCCGATACCGCGCAGGCCATGCGAAGACTGGAAGATTCGGTGGACCTGAAGCCGGACCGGGACTACGTGAGCCCGGTGCCGGTGCCGGAGGAGGCGAAGGGGGATATGGGGTAGGGGGTAGGGGCCCGGCTTGCCGGGCCCCTACGTCAGTCCACCAGCCGCAACGGCATCACCAGCGCCAGGAAGCTGGCCGGGTCGTCCCAGCCCACCGGCTCACAG
The DNA here is from genome assembly GCA_966249295.1 of uncultured Gemmatimonadales bacterium. Taxonomy (GTDB): domain Bacteria; phylum Gemmatimonadota; class Gemmatimonadetes; order Gemmatimonadales; family GWC2-71-9; genus CAMLHP01. Next base: position 330 of record CBINCZ010000455.1, on the reverse strand, counting down.
GTGGCGGCGCGTTCGGGCGCCTTGAAGGTGAGCCGCACCTCGTCGGTGGGCATGAACTTTAGGATTTCCAGCAGGTACGCCGCGTTGAAGCCGATCTCCAGCGGGTCTCCCTCGTAACTCACTGTCACCTCTTCCTGCGCCTCACCCAGGTCCGGCGTCTGCACCGACAGCTTGCAGGAGCCGTTGGCAAAGGCCATCCGGATCCGATGGGTCTGGTCGCTGGCGACGATATGCATGCGCCGCAGCGCCGAGGTGAGCGCCGCCTTGTCCACGGTGGCGACCTTGTCGTTTTCCCGCGGAATCACCTGCTCGTAATTCGGGTATGGTCCT
>CBINCZ010000454.1:0-2273 GCA_966249295.1 uncultured Gemmatimonadales bacterium | reverse complement strand
GCGAGCCTGCCCCTGATCGTCCTTGCTGTAGAACAGCCGCACGTGATTCGGATGCCGATCGAGCACCAGCTCCTGCGCATCTTCGATGGTGATCAACCGCTCCTGTTCCGGGATCTCCTGGATGAGCGCCTTGGTGCAGGTGGTCTTGCCCGAACCGGTCGGCCCCGAGACCAGGATGTTGCGGCGCGAGCGCACGGCGAGCCGCAGGAATGCTTCGTACGCGCGCTCATCGAGCAGCCGCACCAGTTCGCACTCCACCTCGTCGAGCTCCGCACTCGCGCGCCGCGTGGCCTCGAACAGGCCGCGCTGGCCCAGCTGCTTCAGCGACCAGACCTGTTGCGAGGGCCGGCGCAGCGTGATCGAAATGCGCTGTTTCAGAGTCGCTGGCGGCAGCACGATCTGCACGCGCTCACCCGAGGGCAGCGCCGCCGACAGCAAAGGCGAGGTCTCATCGACACGTTGCCGCGTCGCATTGGCGACCAGCTTGGCAAAGCGCAGACACCAGTCGGCGTCCGCAAATGGCAGGCGTTCGCAGCGCCAGCCCTGCGCCGTTTCAATGAACAGCTCCTGCGGCTGATTGATGCACAGCTCCGTCACCTGCGGATCGTCCAGCCATGGCCGCAGCGCCCGCACCGTCAGTTCAAGCGCGGATGATTCGGCACCGATCACCGGCAGGTCATCCCGTTCACAGGCCATCCGTCGCCTCCGCGCTCACCGAGCGCAATCGGTACACCGCCCGAAAATCCAGATCACGCGCCACCAGCACCTGGATGCGATCACCCTGCGCCTTGCGCACCGTCGGTGCGATATCAAGCGTGCTGTGCAGCACCTCGGTCAGGATGTCCTGGGAGCTCGACGGGTTGTAGATCACCGTCGATCCTTCTCTGGCCGATTGCGCGGCGCCCTGCACGCCGCCGTCGATCAACGAAATCAGGATGGCCGCCCCGAAGCGCTCCAGAAAATGCCGGTCGACGGCGCCCGGCAATCCGGACCGACCCAGCTCATCGGTTGCCGGTGAGGCAAGCGGCACGATCACTCCGGTCGGGGTGCGTGCCTCGGTCCACAACACGAAGATGCGCGCGGCCCCCTGCTTCACTGCACCGCGCGTTTCGCCAACCAGCTTGGTGCCGCGTTCGATCAGCACCACCGTGCCATCCGCACCAAACGTATCGCTCGCCGTCACGCACGTGGCCATGCCGGGCAGCGTCGAGTCCAGCGCGGTCTCGAGCGTGCAGTCGATGAATGATCCTTTCGGCAACAGCAGACGCTGAGTGGGCAGCACGCTCGCGAGCGACGTCGCCGTCACCGTCGGGGTAAGCCATCCGGTCAGCCCCGCATCGGCACCTGCCGCATTCGAGCCACTTGTCTGTGCCGCGTGCGAATCCGTGAGACCCATTGCACTGTCTGAACTGGCGTCCACATAGGCCGGTCCCTTGAGTCGGCGGTCTGGCGCTGGCGGAGCCGGCGCGGACATCGCCGGTGCAGGCGTTGCCGGCAGTGAGTCCGGTGAGATCATCATCGCCGCAGGCAGCGGTGGCGCCGGTCCCAGCAACTGCGCCGCGGCAGATTCATCGGGCGGCGGTGCGGCGGGCACGTCGACCCGTCCCAGCGCAGGCAACACCATCTCGCCTTGTGCTTTTACGTGGGCGCGCGTGTGCGCACCATCCTGCTCGTGCGCATGCCGCGCGAACGCATGCAGGTAGTACCAGCCCAGCATCCCGACACCCAGTCCCATCGCGAGCATAAGCGCCAAGCCATTGCTGACCCGCGCCTGCAGGGAGCGCGCACGGTTCACTGAAGGGATGCCGCGATCCCCCGGAATGCCGTCCGACATCGACTCCGCCGCCGTCGGTTCCGGCGTTGCTGAGCCTGCATCGCTCACGGTGCACGCTCACGTTGCACGTCGGGCGCGAGCGTTCCGGACTCAAGCCGCGCCCCGCCACCGTCGAAAGAATGATTGACGATGCATCCCACCAGACGGCCGCGGCGCACCACGAAGCGTCGCGCCACCCGGTGGATCACGATCTCATCGCCCTGTACGGTGAAGTTGAGCAACGACTCCGACTCGTCGTCGTTGCGCAGGAAGATCGCCGGCAGATCCGCGCGCCGCCCGAACGTGATATGGGTCTGCACGCCATCGTCGAACGCGGCCAGCGGCCTGAGCGAGGCGTCGCCACAGAACCAGTAGTCGAGATTGCGGTGACGCTCCGTCGCTGCCGTCGCCATCTGCCGGTCCACAGTCGCACTGGTCGCGACAGCGGGCTCGGGCGTGT
>CBINCZ010000453.1:0-2281 GCA_966249295.1 uncultured Gemmatimonadales bacterium | reverse complement strand
CACCGGGAAGCAGAGTAGCGGCCTGGGGCATTGACCGGACGGGTCACGGTTTCCCCCGCCAGACATTCCAGCGCCCGGTGAGGCCGTTCACCGTGGCCACGGCGATGGCGGCCTGCATGGTGACGAACCAGCGCAAGTAGGCCCGGACGCGGCCGCTGATGCCCAGCGCCCAGGCGGCGAGCCACCCGAGCAGCGCCGCGCCGACAGCCGCCACCAGCACCGTCGGTCCCCATGCCGACCACGCCAGGACCACAAGTGCCACGCCAAACACCAGCGCCAGCCAGGGCGTGAGGAGCCGAAACAGCTTGTGCAGCACGAACTGCAGCCAGATCGGGTTGCGCCACGGCAGGAGGACGCCAGGCATCCAGGCACACAGCTGGAAATTGCCGGTGAGCGTGCGAACTTTCCGGTGAAATTCGGTTTCGGGCTGGCTGCGGCGCGAGTCGTACGCCCTCGCCGCCGGAGTGAATCCGACCCGATGGCCCTCGAGCACCAGTCGCATCGGCACGTAGAGATCGTCCAGGATCAGGCCCGCGGGAAGCGGGTGCCAGAGCGCGCGGCGCATGGCGTAGATCGATCCGCTCACGCCGACCGCCGAGTGCAGTCTGGCCTCGTCCCGCCGAAGCCGCCGCTCGAATCGCCAGTAGTGCTCAAGGAGGGACCGGCGCTTGCCCTCGGGGAGTTCCAACTGACCTGAGACAGCGCCAAAGCGCCCGTCGGCCAGGGCCGCGACGAGCGCCCCGATAGCTGCGGGGTCGAATCGCTGGTGGGAATCCGTGAAGACCAGCAGGTCGCCCGTTGCCTCGCGAACCGCGGCATTGAGCGCCGCCGCCTTGCCGCCAGGCTGGTCACCCATGATGACCCGCACGCGGGGACCATGGATCTCTGGTTCCTGCGGCTTCTGCCCGCTGGCCCAGTCCAGCGCCACGACCACCGAAAGGAGTTCTGCGGGGTAGTCGCTCGACAGGAGATCGGCTATTCTCGCAGCGATCACGCTCGAGTCTTCCCGGGTGGCCACCACCACCGTGACAGAGGGCGAGACGGCGTGCGCGGCGGGTCGGGCGCCTCGGGCCAGCGCGGCAAGCCCGTGAATCACCACGGGATAGATGACCCACGCGAGGGCCAGTCCGCCCCCGGCAAGCAACGCAAGCGTCAGCACGGTGGCCATGTCGGGGCAGGAGTCGCGGCACGAGCCAGAGGCGGTCTCTCCTTTGCAAGCGGGCGGGTCCCACGGCCGGAACATAGCGAGAGCCGGCTTGTAAGTCCCGCATCCGGGAGGGGTCTGGAGCGGATCGCCGGGGGCAAGTTGCAAGCCAGACCAGCTCGGAAAGGGCAGGCGTGACGACTGTCAGCGTAGTGATTCCCGGATACAACGTGGAAGGCTTCATCCGGGGCGCCGTGGAGTCGGCCTGGCGGCAGACCCTGCGGCCGGCCGAGGTCCTGGTCGTGGACGACGGTTCGTCGGATGCCACCCGCGACGTGGCGGAGCGGGCCGGGGCCACGGTCCTCCGGACCCTGAAGAACGGCGGGCCGGCCTCGGCGCGGAACGTCGGCATCCGGGCGGCCAGGGGCGAAGTCATTGCCTTTCTCGATGCCGATGATCTCTGGGAGCCCGAGCATCTCGAGGCGTGCATGGCGCTTCTCGATGCACACCCCGAGGCAGCGCTGGCGTTCTCGCTGGTCAGCAAGTTCGGCGGCGCGAGTGAGGATCCCGCGCCCCTGCTGCCGGACGGCGTGCCGGTCGATGCGACGACCGTGCTCTGGGAAGCCAATCCGGTGGCGCAGAGCGCGGCTGTGGTCCGCAGGTCAGCGCTGCTGGAAGTGGGCGGCTATCGTGACGGAATGCGCCTGTCCGAGGACTTTGAGCTCTGGTTCCGGCTGGCGTGGAAGCATCCCTTCATCTGCACCCACCGCCGCCTGGTTCGCTATCGGGTGCATTCGGACCAGCATTCGCTCCAGCTGGACGCACTCTATCGCTCTGCCTGGGAAATCCGTCATCAGCAGTGGAAGAATGCCGGTGCCCGGCTTGACCCGGCGCGTCGCCGCGAGGTGGTCGCGGCCCTGCAACGCGGCTATGAGCGGGAGCTTCGCGCCGCCTGGCATGAACGGGCCTCCGCGCCCCTCCATGCCCTCCTGGCCCAGCACGACAAGGTGCCGGAGAGCTCCGCGCTCTTTCGGCGCTGGTGGGTACGAGTCCGGCTCCTGCGGCCCTTCTGGCGCATCGCCGCCGCGGCCTATGACAGGTTGCCCAGCCGGATTCGCGCACTTCGCCGGCGACGCG
>CBINCZ010000452.1:0-2281 GCA_966249295.1 uncultured Gemmatimonadales bacterium | reverse complement strand
CAACGGCGTGGTGGACTTCGAGATTGAGGTGCCCGAGCTGCTGCTGCGCCAGCAGCAGCGTGCCAAGACGATCTTCAACGTGGTGCTCGGCGCCATCGCGTCCATCTCGCTGCTGGTGGGCGGCATCGGGATCATGAACATCATGCTGGCCTCGGTGCTCGAGCGCATTCGCGAGATCGGCGTGCGCCGCGCCCTCGGCGCCACCCAGCGTGACGTGCTCATGCAGTTCCTGAGCGAGGCCGTGATGATCAGCGTCGCCGGCGGTGTGGCCGGCATCCTGCTCGGCACCGTCCTCAGCGCGCTCATCCAGCACTTCGCCGGCATCAAGACCCTGGTGTCCTTCATTTCCATCTTTGTGGCCTTCGGCGTCTCGTTCGCGGTCGGTGTCGGCTTCGGCATCGTACCGGCCTATCGCGCGGCGCGGCAGGACCCAGTGGAATGCCTCCGATACGAGTGAGTCGTATGCATTGTCGAATGACCCTGGTGCTGGCTGGCCTGCTGGCCGCGCCACTTCTCCCGCTGGCAGCGCAGGAGCCGATGAGTCTCCAGCGCGCCATCCAACTGGCCCAGGAGCAGGGTCACACTGCCCGCGCCGCCCGCGCCTCGCTCGAGGCGTCCCGGTACACCGACAATGCGTTCTGGTCGCAGTACATGCCGCAGCTGTCGCTCACCGGTACGCTGCCCCGGCACAACCACGCCATCGTGCCGGTACTGCAACCCGACGGCTCGACACTGTTCCGGACCCAGAACCAGACCGAATCGGAGCTGAGCGCCACCCTCTCCCAGCGGCTGCCCACCGGTGGCAACGTGTTTGTCACCAGCTCGTTGCAACGCTTGCAGCTCAGCGGTGACCGCTCCCTCCGGAGCTGGTCGTCCACGCCGGTGTCGCTCGGCATCCGGCAGGACATCTTCCGGCCCAACACCTTTGCACTGGACCGCAAGGAGCAGCCGGTCCGCAGTGAGCTGGCGGAACGGGAGTATCTCGAGGCGCGGGAGGACGTGGCACTCCGGGTTACCAACCTGTTCTTCGATCTCTACACGGCGCAGATGGGGCTGCAGAACGCCCAGACCAACGTCGCCATCAACGATACGCTCTACACCCTGAACAAGGGACGCTACGAAGTCGGGAAGATCGGCGAGAACGACCTGCTGCAGAGCGAACTCGCGCTGCTGCGTTCGCGCAATGAGCTCGATGGGGCCCGGCTGGACTACGAGCGGGCCGAGGCGGCGCTGCGGCTCGCGCTCAACCTGCTTCCGGACACGCCGATCAGCTTGGCCGTGCCCGGCGAGGCGCCTCTCTACGTGGCGGATTCAGCGGTGGCCGCGGCGGAGGCGTTGCGCAACGTCTCCGACGTGAGCAACACGGAGCTGCAGGAGATCGTGGCCCGGCGGCGGGTGACGGAAGCCAAGCTCGAGAACGGCTTTGGGGCCACCGTGCAGGCCGCGATCGGCTACAACGCCACGGCACCCGAGTTCAGTGCGGCGTACCAGAACCTGCTGGAGGCGCGGAGCGTGAGCGTGTCGGTGCAGATTCCGCTGATCCAGTGGGGCCAGCGGCACAACAGGATCGCGGCCGCTGAGGCGCAGCTGCAGCAGGCGGAGGATTCCCGCGAAGCCACGCTCGACCAGATCGCCATGGAAGCGAAGTTCGCAGCATTGCAGGTGGAGCAGACCCGCCGCGCGCTGGCGCTGAGCGCCAAGGCCGACACCGTGGCCGCCAAGCGGTTCGAGGTGGCGTACAACCGATACGTGATCGGGAAGATCGCGATTGACAACCTGTACATCGCCCAGTCAGAGAAAGACCAGGCGATCGTACAGTACCTGCAAGCCCTTCGCCAGCACTGGCTGGCACATTATCAACTGAGGCGGTTGACGTTGTTTGATTTTGAGAAGGGGGAGGCGCTGGGGGCTAGGGACTAGGGGTTAGGGACTAGGGGCTAGGGACCAGGGACTAGGGGTTAGGGATTAGGATTGGCGGACCGTTATTCGTCTTGCCGCCCTAGCCCCTAGCCCCTAGCCCCTAACCCCTAACACCTTAACTCCCAACCGAATCCAACCTCGCATTCCTCGCCGACGCTGAATCCGCCACCCGCATTGCTCCCTTCACGCCCTGCGCGCCCGGCAGGTTCGAATTGCCGATGGCGCTGTCCACCTGCCGCTCAGTCGGCTTCTGGGCCGTTTCCTTCTTCGTGGCGCAGGCGGCGAGGAGGAGAAGCGGGACAATCACGATTGATCGACCTCTCATCGGGTTCCCCTTTCGAGTTTTGGAGCTGAGCTTCTC
>CBINCZ010000451.1:0-2290 GCA_966249295.1 uncultured Gemmatimonadales bacterium | reverse complement strand
GTCGGACGTCAGTCGTCGGTCGTCAGACGACCGACGACCATCACCGCCCGCTTTCCCGCATCGGAGCCCCGTTCCCGCCATGTGGACGCTTCCCAACATCATCACGATCGTCCGCATCTGTTTCACCCCGGTCATTGCCCTGCTCCCATTCATCGAGGGCTACTGGCCCAAGGTGATCTGCTTCGTCATCTTCATCCTGGCGGCGGTAAGCGACCTCTTCGATGGTTACCTGGCGCGCCGCTGGAACCAGGTCACTGATCTGGGCAAGCTTCTCGACCCGATCGCCGACAAGCTGCTGCTCTTCGCCACCCTCATTCCCATCTACGTCATTTCGCGGCAACGCCACGATCTCTACGACATCCCCGTGTGGGGAAGCATCCCGCTCTGGGTGTGCATCCTGCTGATCGGCCGCGAGCTTGCCATGACCGGCTTCCGCTGGTGGGCCAAGCGGAGGGGCGTGGTGATCCCGGCCGGCGGTGCCGGCAAGCTCAAGACGGTCTTCCAGAACATCTTTGTCGGCGCCATCATCCTCTGGTTTGCGTTCCGCGACGCCCGGAAGCCACTGGGCTGGGACCACAGCCGGTTCGCTAATTTCTGGAATACCTTCCATGGCAATTTCGTGACGGTCGTGCTGGCTATCGCAACGGCACTCACGATCTATTCCTTCGCGGTCTACATCTACCGCTACCGTCGTCTCCTCTCCCAGCGCTAAGCGGAACAGTCTCCCGTGCACGTTGAACTGCTGACCATCGGCAACGAGCTGCTGCTTGGGCAGGTGGTCGATACCAACTCCGCCGAGCTGGCGCGAACGCTGTCGGAGGCCGGCCTACAGGTACGGCATCGCTCCACCGTGGGCGACGACGCCGAGAGCATCGCGAGCGAGGTGAGCCAGGCGCTGGAGCGGAGCGGTGCGGTCATCACCACCGGCGGCCTTGGCCCAACGCGGGACGACGTCACCAGGCCAGCCGTAGCCAACCTCCTCGGCCTGCCGCTGGCATTCAGCGACGAAGTGTGGGGCCACATCGTCGAGCGCTACCGCTTCTTTGGCCGCGCGCCAGCGGAAAGCAACCGGGTACAGGCCCAGGTGCCGAGAGGTGCCACCATTCTGAGGAACCGATGGGGCACCGCGCCGGGTCTCTGGATCGACGTGGAGCATCCCACGGGTGGGTTTGTGGTGATGTTGCCGGGCGTGCCGCATGAGATGCGCATGCTCACCGAACACGAGTTGCTGCCCCGCCTCAAGTCGCGAGCCACGGGGACGGTGGTGCGCAGCCGGACCCTGCGCACTTTCGGCGTGGCAGAGAGCACGCTGGCCGAGGCCGTCGGCCCGATCGAGCCCGAGATCGCGCCGCTGACGCTGGCCTACCTGCCCAGTTCCGACGGAGTGGACCTCCGCCTTACAGCGTGGCATCTCTCCGCGGCTGATGCGGAAACCCGGCTGAACGACGCGATCTCGCTGCTGCGGGATCGAGTGGGTCGGGCGGCCTACGGCGAAGATGACACGGACCTCGCCGCGGTGGTGCTTGACGCCGCGCGCCGGCGTGGGGTCACACTCGCGGTCGCCGAGTCCTGCACCGGCGGCCTGGTGGGAGGCCGGCTCACGGCGGTGCCCGGTGCATCCGATGTCTTCCTGGGTGGCGTCGTGGCCTATGCCGATGCAGTCAAGGCGAACGCACTCGGCGTCCCTCCCGCGCTGCTCCAGCAGGAGGGGGCGGTGAGCGAACCGGTGGCGCGGGCCATGGCCGAGGGGGTGCGGCGAAACTTCGGTGCCGGGCTCTCCGTCTCCATTACCGGCATCGCCGGGCCGTCCGGCGGCAGCAGCGCCAAGCCGGTGGGCACCGTCTGGTTTGCCGCCGCAGACGCAGAGGAAACTGCCGCGGTCAAGATGGTGTTCGGGGGTGGGCGGGCCGAGGTGCGTGCCCGTGCCGCGCAGGCGGCGCTGCGACTGCTCCTGGAACGCCTGGGCGGTCCATAAGCGCCTGAAGCTGCCCAGGGCGCTGTTATCTTGAGGGGACAGCACAACGACGAGGAGCATCGTGCAGGAAGATCCCAGAAACGAGCAGGCCGCCGCGGCCACCGCCCAGGACGAGGTCGATGCCGCCGCCCAGAACCTTCCCGCCGAGCCGCCGGAGCAGGCCATGCAGCGCATCGAGCGCGAGCTCAGCGAGATGCGCGACCGGCACCTGCGGCTGGCGGCGGAATTTGACAACTCCAAGAAGCGTATCGCGCGCGAACGCACCGAGCTGTTCGACCGGGCGCAGGCCACCTTCATCGGCCGCCTGCTTGAGGT
>CBINCZ010000450.1:0-2296 GCA_966249295.1 uncultured Gemmatimonadales bacterium | reverse complement strand
CGCTCAAGGCGTTCCTGCGACAGGACCCGAACATCATCATGATCGGCGAAATCCGCGACCTGGAGACCGGCGGCATCGCCATCAAGGCGGCGCTTACCGGCCACCTGGTGCTCTCGACGCTGCACACCAACGACGCGCCGAGCACCATCACCCGCATGATCGACATGGGGGTCGAGGCGTTCAACGTGGCGAGTGCCGTCAACCTGGTGGTGGCCCAGCGGCTGGTGCGCCGGGTCTGCAAGAACTGCTCGGAGACGGTCACCTACCGGGAAGAGGAGCTCAAGTCGCTGTCGGACGATCTCGACGCCATCCGGCACATCGAGTTCCGGCGGGGCAAGGGATGCGAGACCTGCGGCGGGCTGGGGTACAAGGGCCGCGCCGGCCTGTATGAGGTGATGGCACTGACGCCCGAACTCCGGCGGGCCATCCTCCGGGGCGATTCGGTGGCTGAACTCCGTGATATCGCGGTGCGCGAAGGCATGCTCACGCTCCGCATGGACGGTATCAAGAAGATCGAGAAGGGCGTAACCACCCTTGAGGAAGTCGTGAAGGAGACGGCGGCATGAGTTTCAACCTTCGGGCGCTCCTGGAAGAAATGATCGAGCGCGAGGCCTCGGACCTCCACATCACCGCGGGCGAGCGGCCCAAGCTCCGCATCGACGGTGACATCACCGATTCGTCGGTGCCGGAGGTCCTGACACCCAAGGACACCCTGCAGCTGGCCTACTCGGTGCTGACCGAGAACCAGAAGAAGCGCTTTGAGACCGAGGACGAGCTGGACTTCAGCTTCGGCATCCAGAACCTCGCGCGCTTCCGCGGCAACGTGTTCAAGCAGCGCGGCTGCGTCGCGCTGGTGATCCGGATGATCCCGTTCAACGTGCGGACCTTCCAGGACCTGGGCCTCCCGCCGGTGGTGGCCAAGCTGGCGGAGAAGCCCCGCGGCCTGATCCTGGTCACCGGACCCACCGGCTCGGGCAAGAGCACGACGCTTGCCGCCGTGATCGACAAGATCAACAAGGAGCGGAAGGGACACATCATCACGGTGGAAGACCCGATCGAGTTCATCCACCGCCACCAGTCCTGCATCGTGAACCAGCGCGAGGTGGGCACCGACACCAAGAGCTTCGGCAGCGCGCTCAAGTACGCCCTCCGCGAGGACCCCGACGTGATCCTGGTGGGCGAGATGCGCGACCTCGAGACCATCGCCGCGGCGCTCACGATCGCCGAGACGGGCCACCTGGCGCTCGCCACGCTGCACACCAACTCGGCGGCGGAATCCATCAACCGTATCATCGACGTCTTCCCGTCGAGCCAGCAGCCGCAGGTACGGGCCCAGCTCGCCTTCGTGCTGGAAGGGGTGCTGACCCAGACGCTGCTGCAGAAGGCAAGCGGCCGCGGCCGCGCCATGGCGGCGGAAATCATGGTGGCCACGCCCGCCATCCGCGCGCTCATCCGCGACGACAAGGTGCACCAGATCTACTCGGCGATGCAGGCCGGCAAGAAGCACGGCATGCAGACCATGAACGACGCGCTGTACCAGCTCTACATGTCCCGGGAGGTCACCCAGGACGAGTGCCTCCGGGTGTCGCCGGAGCCCAATGAGTTCCTCCGCGCCATCGGCGAGAAGCCGCTGGATGAGGGCGATGGCTTCGGGGACAAGGGTGCCCGCATGACCGCCATGGCCGGCGGGAGGAGATAAACGATGCCGCTCTACGAATACACCGCGCGCAACCAGACGGGGCAGATCCAGAAGGGCCAGCTCGAGGCCCAGAGCCCCGAAGAGGTCAATGCGCACCTGCGCAAGAACCGGATGATGCTGGTCAGCGTGCGCCAGGCGCCCAAGGCCATCAAGCTCCGGGGCCCGGCCAGGCCCAAGACGCGTGACATCGTCATCTTCACGCGCCAGTTTGCGACGATGATCAACGCCGGCCTGCCGCTGGTGCAGTCGCTCACCATCCTGGCCCAGCAGACCGAGAACAAGTCGCTCAAGGAGACCACCAAGTCGGTGGTCTACGATGTCGAGAGCGGCAATACCCTGGCTGACGCCTTTGCCAAGCACCCCAAGGCGTTCAGCGACCTGTATGTCAACATGGTCGCGGCCGGCGAGGCGGGCGGTATCCTGGATACCATCCTGCTTCGACTCGCCACCTTCCTCGAGAAGAGCGACGCGCTCATCCGCAAGGTCAAGAGCGCCATGATCTACCCGGGCGTGATCCTGACCGTGGCGGCGTCGGCCGTGGCCGTGCTCCTGATCTTCGTGATCCCGACCTTCCAGAGCATGTTCGCGTCGGTCAAC
>CBINCZ010000449.1:0-2304 GCA_966249295.1 uncultured Gemmatimonadales bacterium | reverse complement strand
AGCCGGGCGCCGCTCAGCTGGAATGGCACGTCACTGCCCAGCCGAGCCGCCAGTTGCAGCAGCTCGTGCCGGGGGATGGCGTTGCCGGCCAGCTGATTCACCAGCAACAGCGCCTGAGCCCCGTCACTCGAGCCCCCGCCCAGACCGGTCCGTACGGGAATGCGCTTTGTCAGTGTGAGGTGAACTCCGAAGCGATGCCCGGTGGCATCCAGCACCAGCTTTGCGCCCCGGACGGCGAGATTCTCCTCGGCCGGTCCGGTATCGATCCCTTCAACCGTCAGCGTCACGCCACGGGAATCTCGTCGCTCGGCGCGCAGGTCGTCGTTGAGTGACGCTCGGGCCAGCAGTGTCTCCACCGCATGAAACCCATCATTCATCGTTCCGAAGACGCGAAGGAACAGGTTGACCTTGGCCGGCGCCTGGGCGAAAACCTCCGTGGTCACGGCTGGGACGCCTTGCGCAGCGTCGCGAAGGTCAGCGACGTGCGCATCAATGACCACGCACCCAGCAGGACGATCGGCAGGAACGTGGTGATGTGATAGGTGACGGCATATGCCACAGCCCGGTCCGGCGACACGGCGAAGAGCAGGAGGACGGCCTTGATGACTGCCTCGAACACCCCCACATACCCCGGCGTCGTCGGTGCGGCGACTCCAAGGACCAGCACCCCCTGCAGGAGCAGCACGCCGGCGAAGCCAACCGGCAGGTGAAAGGCGCGCATCATTACCCAGAACGAGCTCGCGTTCACCAGCCAGATGATCACCGACCAGGCAATCACCGCGCTCACCCGGATCGGGGACCGCAGCACACCCAGCCCATGGCGCACGCCCTCCACCAGGCTCACCAGCCGGTCAGCAACGGACGGTGACGGCAGCAGCTTCCGGATGAGGCGTTCTGCCGCAAGCGGGAAGCTCACGACGGCAAGCGCGCAGAGAAGTGCGGCCAGTACCATCACGCCGGACACGGTCGCCACCCGGGTCACCGGCGTCCCGAAGAGCTCCACCCTTTCCGGCAGTCCGGCGAGCAGCAGGCCGAGGGCCAGCATGCCGATCACCGTGAGTGCATCGAAGACTCGCTCCACGGCTACGCTGGACAACGACGCCGAGAACCGAGCGCGCGTGAGCCGGCTGGCGGCCCAGGTTCGCATCAATTCGCCGATTCGGAATGGCAGGATGTTGTTGGCCATGAAGCCGATGGCCACGGCGTGCCAGAGCGGCGTGAAGGCGAGGGCCGAATCATCCTCGGCGCGGAGGAGGAGCCGCCACCGCACGACGCGGAGCGGGAAGGTAGCCGTGGCCAGCACGATGGCGAGCACGATCAGCCCCGCATTGGCAGCGCGAACCTCGGCTTCGAGGTCGGCCCAGCTGACATCGTGCGACACCCACCAGAGCAGCGCGCCCGCGAGGACTACGCCTGCGGCGAGCGCCCACCAGGAGCGACGATCGGCCACGGTCAGGTGGTCTTCAGCGCAAGCGGTACGAGGTCGAGAAGCTCGAGCAGCAGTGGCTCGACCGTGGCCAGTCCCGGCTGGCGCTCGAGGCTGGCGGTGATCTCGGCGCGGATCGCGGCGGCACGCTCGAGTGCGCCCTGGCCGCTGTAACAGAGCGCCTCGATGTTGACCACTTCCGTGAGATCGTCGTGGCGTGCGGCCTCAACAGGTGCCGTAGCTGTCGCCGTGGGTGCGCCGGTCCTGACCAGTTGCTGATAGGTGGAGAAACCGCGCTCGATCGGGAGCGGCTCGTCCGGGGCAAGCGTGAGTACGGAGACGGCCTCCCCGGTCTGCGATGCCTCAGCCGGCGATGGCGCGGGAGGATTGGCGAGCACCGACTCGCCGTCGTACGCCAGCGACTCGATGGCAACCACGGGCTGTGCGCTGTGAGCTGCGAGCTGTGAGCTGCGAGCGGACGCGGCCGGTGCTTCGGCCTCGACGGCGAGTGTCTCCTTGGCTGCCGCCTCGACCTGGACAGGTGCAGAGAAATCCAGCTGCGATGTAAGCGCATCGAGCCGGGAGGCCAGGGCTGGCTCAGTGCCGTCTACCGCCACGTCGCGAAGAATGGTCCCGGCCGAGCGCAGGATGTCGGTGAAGGTTGACAGGTGGCTGGCCGCGGCACCGCTGGCGATGCTGCGGCACGCCGCCTTGCCGAAGCGCGCCAAAGCCGGTGTGAGCGGGTCGCGGCCCGGGGTTGCAGCGGCCCGGAAGGTCGGGACGAGTGCGTAGAGCCGCAGGTCGCGCGCGGTCACGGACGGCGCCGACATCAACTGCTCCGCCGCCTGCACCAGGTGCTCACCGTGGCTCCCGAGGTC
>CBINCZ010000448.1:0-2306 GCA_966249295.1 uncultured Gemmatimonadales bacterium | reverse complement strand
GCCAACGGTAGATCGTTGACCGCGTCGTGCCTGTGCGAGCCGCCACCTCGGAGATATTCCCGCCTGCGGCCCTGCACGCGGAGACAACCTGGCGGCGCAACGCATCCTCATGGGCCTGCGGCCCCGCTGGTCCGGGCAGGTGGTTAGCTAAGCTGGCACGTGCGAGTAGAACTGCCCGGACGTGCCTGGCGTCGAGTTCCTCGCCATCCGCCAGCACGCACGCTCCCTCGATCACCGCGCGAAGCTCACGCACATTGCCGGGCCAGCTGTAGCTGGAGAGCACGTCATGTGCGGCTCGGGTAATGTTGCGGTTCCGCCGTGATGCAAACCATAAGGCAAGAATCGGGATGTCCCCCTGCCTTTCCCTGAGCGGCGGCAATCTGACCATCCCGATAGCCAGACGCTGGTAGAGATCATATCGGAGCTCGCCGGTGGCAACGCGCTGCTCGACGTCCTCGTGCACGGCCGAAACGAGTCGGGCGTCCGAGTGGAGGATCCGGAAGCCACCGAGTGGCTGGACCTCACCCGTCTCCACGACACGGAGCAAGGTCGCCTGGCTGTCCTGCGGGAGACTGGTCAGCTCATCGAGAAACAGGGTGCCACGATCGGCCTGCCGGTAGTACCCGAGGCTGTTGTCCACGGCGCCGGTGAAAGCACCCCGGCGGTGGCCGAACAGCATCCCGTGAGCGAGTTCCGGCCTGAGCGAGACGCAGTTGACCGGTACCATCGGGCCACTGCGGCCGCTCATCCGATGGATTCGCCTTGCCAGTAACTCCTTGCCTGTTCCCGTTGCTCCAATGAGCATGATCGGCTGGTCGGTCCTTGCCCAACGCTCCGCCAGGTCGATGGCGTCGAGGAATGCCGGCGCCTTGCCGAGCATGCGGTGATTCATTGACCTCGCCTCGGACTTCAGCACGGCGCTCACGGCGCGGCTCCCACATTGTCAGGGCGCTCCGCAGGCGGAAGCCGGGGCACAGTGACCGAGTCAGCATCCGCGTCGGTCCGGAGGATTGTCGGTGTGATGAAGATGAAGAGCTCTGTGGCGGTTTCGTGCTCACTCTGGCCACCGAAGAGGCCGCCCAGAATCGGAATTGACGAGAGTACCGGAACGCCATGGCGGGTGCGGTCTCTCTGCTTGTCCCGAAGGCCACCCAGCACAATCGTCTGGCCGTCGCGTACCAGTACCTGGGTTGACGCCTCGCGTGTCGATATGACCGGAGCATCGAACTGCGTTTCGCTCGTCGCGGCATTGATTTCCTGCTGCACCACCAGGGAGACGTAGCCGTCGTCGTTGATGGTCGGGCGAACCGTCAGCTTGGTACCTACGTCCCGATACTGGACGACCTGATCGCGCGACGGGGTGTCCGTGGGAAGTGAGCGGCTCACCTGCACGAATGGTCGCTGGCTTCCGACGAGGAATCGGGCCTCGACGTTGTTCGAGGCAAGCAGTACTGGCCGCGATACGATCTTTACGTCTCCGCGCGACTCGGCGAGGCTGAGCATGGCGTCTATCCGGCCCTTGGCAAGATTCATGAGTTTCACTACGACGTCACCCAAGCCGGCGCCGGTGACCGTTCCTGAGGCCGTCGCATCACCGCCGATGTCCTGCGGCGCCAAGTCCAGATCGGCGCCGAGCGAGAAGGAGCGATCACGCCGGGCTTCCACGATCAATACCTCGATCAGCACCTGGAGCGGCCGCGTATCGAGCTCCTTGATGGCAGACGACAGCAGGTCAAAGTCATGCTGGCTCACTCGCATGAGGAGCGCATTGGTGAGCGGGTCGGGAACAATGATGAGTGGGCCGGACAAAGCACCGGCCGCCGGAGTCGCCGCGCCAAATGGCTGGCCGGCGTCGTCAGCGGCTTGGCCGCTGCGGCGCAATTCGTCGGAGAGCGTTCCCGTGGACAGTCCCGTCTCCATCTGGCCCCCGGAACCACCGAACAGCTGATTCAGCGTACCAGCAACATCGGTGGCTCGCGCGTGCTTCAGGTGCACAACGAACAGCTTGATATCATCATGGGACGAGGCAGCCTCCGATACGGTCCGGGCAGCCGGGTCTTCGGCAGCGGTCACCCGCAAGAAGCTGGGCTCCTCCGTGAGCTTGAGGCCGTGGGTCTGCACCAGGCCATCCAACAGTGATCGAAGGCTTGCCTTCGGGACATAGCCCGGTGTTTCGAAGGTGACTCGTATGTCAGGAATACCGGATGTGATGACCGCCTTGCCCAGATGACGACCCATTGCCTGAATGACTGCCTTGAGATCCGCATCAACGAATTCGAGTTTGACCGAATCCTGCGGGAGCGTCA
>CBINCZ010000447.1:0-2306 GCA_966249295.1 uncultured Gemmatimonadales bacterium | reverse complement strand
ATCCCGACTCCGTCACCGCCGCCGACTATGCCCACGCCGAGAAGTTCCTGGCGTCCAATGTCTTTCCGCTGGTGAAGGGCCAGGCGGGGCGGCCCACGTGGCTGGGCGACCGGTTCTGGTACCGCGTAAACGACGCGAAGGGTACCCGATTCGTGCTGGTGGATCCGGCGAAGAAATCGCGGACCGACGCGTTCAACCAGGAGAAGCTGGCGGCGGCGCTTTCCAAGGCGGCCAACGCCACCTACAGCGCCGACAGTCTTCCCTTCTTCACCTTCGATTACACCGAGGACGGCCGCTCCATCACGTTCTCCGTTCGCGGCAAGAGTTACACCTGCAGCGCCGACGGCACCACCTGCACCGCCACGGCGGGGGCGGAGCAGCGGATGAACCGGGATGAGATCCTCTCGCCCGATGGCAAGCTGGCGGCCTTCCGGCGCGACAACAATCTCTGGGTGCGAGATGTTGCGACGGGTAAGGAGACCCAGCTCAGCACCGACGGGATCGAGGACTTCGGTTACGCCACCAACAACGCCGGCTGGACCATGAGCAACCGGCCGGTGCTGCTCTGGTCGCCTGACTCGAAGAAGATCGCCACCTTCCAGCATGACGGGCGGGGCGTGGGCGAGATGTACCTCGCGAGCACCAAGGTGGGCCATCCGGTGCTCAAGGCATGGAAGTATCCCCTGCCGGGCGACTCGCTGATCTTCCGCATCAGCCGGGTGATCATCAATGCCGATGGCAGCGGGATGGTGCGGCTCAAGATGCCACCCGACGCGCACCGCTCCACCAAGTGCGACCATGTCGTCTGCAGTGGCGACACCTTCTCCGACGTGCAGTGGAAGCCGGACGGCACCCAGCTCGCCTTCGTATCCAGCTCGCGCGACCACAAGGACGCCACCCTCCGAGTGGCGGACGCCGCGACCGGCGAGGTGCGTACCGTGCTGACCGAGCACCAGGACACCTACTACGAAAGCGGCGTGGACGGGATCGCCTGGCGGGTGCTGTGGAAGCGCGGCGAGGTGATCTGGTACTCCGAGCGCGATGACTGGGGCAATCTCTATCGCTATGACCTGGCCACCGGCAAGCTCAAGAACCAGATCACCAGGGGACCGGGCGTCGTGCTCGACCTCAGCCGCGTGGATGAGGACAAGGGCATCGTCTACTTCACCGGCGGCGGGCGCGAGGAGGGGCGGAACCCCTACTACTCGCACCTCTACTCCGTCAAGCTCGACGGCAGCGGCGAGAAGCTGCTCACGCCCGAGAACGCGGACCACAGCGTGACCTTCTCACCCTCGGGCAAGTATTTCGTGGACACCTACTCGACGCCCACCACGCCGCCGGTGATGGTGGTGCGTGACGCCAATGGCGCGCTGCGGCAGACGCTCGAGAAGGCCGACATCTCCGCGCTGCTTGCGGCCGGCTGGAAGCCGCCGATCCAGTTCACCGTCAAGGCGCGCGACGGCAAGACCGACCTGTACGGCCTGATGTTCGTGCCCACCAACCTTGATTCGGCGAAGAAGTATCCGATCGTCAATCACATCTACCCGGGACCGCAGACCGGCAGCGTCGGCTCGCGCTCGTTCTCGCCCGCCCGCAGCGACAATCAGGCTCTCGCAGAGCTCGGTTTCGTGGTCGTCTCGCTAGACGCCATGGGGACGCCGGGACGGTCCAAGTCATTCCATGATGCCTACTACGGCGACATGGGCGACAACGGGCTGCCGGACCAGGTGTCGGGCATGAAGCAGCTGGCGGAGAAGTATCCGTGGATCGATATCAGCCGCGCGGGGATCTACGGCCACTCGGGCGGCGGCTACGCCACGGCGGACGCGATGTTCCGCTATCCCGACTTTTTCAAGGTGGGCATCTCGGAGGCGGGTAACCACGACAACCGCAACTATGAGGATGACTGGGCCGAGAAGTGGCAGGGCCTGCTCGAGAAGCATGGCCGGGATTCGACCAACTACGACAACCAGGCCAACCAGCTGGTGGCGAAGAACCTGAAGGGCAAGCTGCTCCTGATGCACGGCTCGATGGACGACAACGTGCCTTTCTACAACACCCTGCTGGTGGTGAACGAGCTGATCGAAGCCAACAAGGACTTCGACCTGATCATCCTCCCCAACCGCCGCCACGGCTTCGGCAACGAGCCGTACGTCATTCGCCGGCGGTGGGATTACTTCGTGCGGAACCTGCTGGGGTCGGGGGCGCCAAAGGAGTTCAGTCTGGGAGATTGATGGGCAGGATGGGCAGGATGGGCAGGATGGGCGGGATGGGCGGGATGGGCGGGATGGGCGGGATGGGCGGGA
>CBINCZ010000446.1:0-2321 GCA_966249295.1 uncultured Gemmatimonadales bacterium | reverse complement strand
GGACAACCTGGCCAACAAGCTGGCCTACAACGCCGGCAGCGTGCAGACCATCCGTGAGCTGACGCCGCTGCCGGGGCGCAGCGTGTTCGCGGGCTTGCAGGTCAAGTTCTGACGCGGGCGCCGGCCCTCACTCCCGCCCTCTCCCGCAGCAAGCGGGAGAGGGAGTCCCATCGGCGCGCTTCGCAGTCCTTCTCCCGCTTGCTGTATGGACCGAGGACATAGGTAACAGGTGTGCCAGGACATGGGTAACGGGTCCGATCTCAATCGCCCCGCGCTTCTCCGGCCCTCGACCGCCGAGCGCTCCATCACGCTGATGGCGCGAGTTCAGCGGTTCTGAAGCATCGTCTCCGAATTTTTCGGATGGCTGGAGCCGCTTCCCCTGGCTACCTTCAGAACTCTGTTCCACCCTGGGATCGCTCATGCAGACCTTTGATGGCCCCCCAAGGGGACAACTGCGCCCTGCTTCTTCGGAGCCCGCCGAACATCGACACGCGCGTACGACCACCACCGGCATTCAGGATGGTCGAGTCGCCGCATTTCAGAGCGCCGTCGACCAGTCTCCGCGCGTCTTGACGCAGAGACGCGAGTTGCAGTCCGTCGTCGCGGTCTCGACGCCACAGCGGCCCGTCGCGCAGGCTCAAGTTTCCGCAAGAGGCGCGGTCATCCAGCGTCTCGGGTTCCGGGTCAACCAAGCCCAGCAGGTGATCAATTGGCTCATCACGGCGAATCTGGACAACTTGGCGCCATTCCAAGGCTTGGTCGCCCGCTTTTACCAAGCGAACAACGCATTGCAGGACGACGATGCCGAAGGTATCTCGCTGCTCTTTCTGACAATGGTCGGTAGCTATAGGGACGCTGTGGAGCGGCCCATCATCATCAACTACCTGTACAACAGGTACAGCGGGTTCTACCCAGGCATCGGCCTCATCGGAGCACGACTGCCGCCCCAGACGGTCCCGGAGTTCACGAACGGGTACAAGACGTTCTTCCATCTGTACCGGCGAGCCTTGGCGGCCAACCTCGTGGGCATGGCTGCGATTCATGCAGCCCATCAAGGCATGCTTGGCCTCGCGGCGCCATTGGGCAATCAGGCGCAGGGTCCGCTGGTGGTGGGTGCAGCCAACGTGCGCAGACACCGTCCCCGCACTCGACGGATCCTGATCGCGGCGAGAGCGGGCAATCTGACTTTTCCCAGTCAGGAGAACGCCATTTCCCACCTCGTGAAGCATGGCGCGATGTACAACAACTATCGGCGGATCGCGGGGACGGAAGGGGCGGCGGCGTTGGGGGCCATGGTCGACAACTACGTCGAAGACGCCAATTACGCCATCGCGAACGGGCGGGAGCAGGTGGACAAGAGGGACGTCACGCTGGATCGGCGGGTCTACACATTCAAGACCGAGTTTGAAACGGCCATGGTCAGTTGCGCGGAGGATGGATCGGATGCCTTCATCGCCACGTACTTCTGGCACGAGCCGGCAAACTACGTCAATGAAGTGACGCCCGATACCGGTACGAATCCGAATCTGGCTTGAGCTAGGGTCGACGACCGGATCCACACGATCGCATGGGAGAAGATCATGGATACCCACCCATCTGTCTACCTGAAGGTCTCGAATGGCCGCCAGCTCAGCCGGCCAGCAGCGTCGCCGAACTGTTGCCGCGTCGCTGGAAGTCTGCAACTGCAGTGAGCTTACGCGCGGCGCCAATCAGCTCGATTCATGCTTCTCAAGCAGGGCTCTGGGCGGCCGGTGCGAAGTAACTGGTTTGAAGCAGGTAGTAGCTGCGCGGAGACAGCGACGCAGGAGGGTCAGCACGAAGGGCTTTGACGTCGATTCGACCATCTGCACATCGCTTCGCCGACGTCAGCTTCCCCGGAGTAATCGAGAAGATCACCATCGTGGCGCCCACTTCGCTGCCGTGTTCTTTGATGAGAGCGGAGAGCCCCATCTCGTTGCGGTTGTTGAACGATTCGCTAGTTCCTATTCGGCGAAAGCCAGTCGCCAGGAGCTGCTGCGCCGTGCCTTCGAGATCCGCCGTGAACTGAAACTGCACGGCGTCAGCTTCGACGTGCGCGTCGAGTTCGACTTCGACTCGGTAGTGGGCAACAAGTTCGTCTCTGGTGGCGCTCATCGCCCGTCCTAAACGTCGTTCCATGGAGATCAATCATCGTCGATGGTCACCGTGCTGTCGGCCCCGCTGTCTAGATGGCTTCGCCGCGCGCTTTCGTTCTATCGTTGCGCTTCGCACTCCCTCTCCCGCTTGCGGGAGAGCAACTGTGTTCCAAGTCAAGCGCTAATCAGGTTAGCGAGGGCTGTGGA
>CBINCZ010000445.1:0-2343 GCA_966249295.1 uncultured Gemmatimonadales bacterium | reverse complement strand
ATGCAGCGGAATCAAATCCGACTTCCGCAAAGACCACGTTATCTGGCGGGGCGTGACGAAGCACGATGGTCCGCGGCAGGCCCGCTGGCGTTACGACGGTAGTGTCGGGCGGCGGTGCACCGGTGCTTTCGAGCTGGTAGATGCCGGAGACGGGCAGGGTGCCGACGGTGGACCCGGTGGTATCCATGACCGGGCCGCCGGCGGTGACCGGGGGCGGGCCGCCGCAGGCTCCCAGTGCACCCAGCAGGACCACCACGACCGGTGCGCTTGCTCGCACCGTGGCTCTCCCGAATATTCCGCTCAATGCATCCTCGTGTTGCGCGTTTGCTCATGGCCGGCGCCGCTGCCGCCGCGGTGCCGGCCCTGCCGGCGCCACTCTGCGCGCAGGCCTGGAACAGTCCGGTGGCGCTCGACCTGGCGCGCCAGGGCGCGATGCGGCGCGCCGAGGCGGCAGCCGATTCCTCGCTGCGGTCATACCGCACGCGGGCCCACGGCTTCGTGTTCTTCCTGGCACAGGTGGGCGAGGAAGGGATGCGCGAGCCGCCTCGACTGGTCAAGGCAGACGAGCTGCAGGTGGAAGTGTATTGGCACGCCCCGAACATCAGCAAGCAGGTGATCCAGGGCTGGCGCGACGGGCGATTTCTCCCCACCGACATCGACTATCACCGCGATCACCTTGGGATTGTCACCAACAACTTCGGCGACCTGATCCGGGTCGGCGAGGGCGATGAAGTGCGCGATGTCCCGCACCCGCTGTCGGCCGCGGGGCTCGACCTCTACGACTTTGCCCTGACCGACAGCGTGACGGTGCAGGGGGCAGGCGGCTCCATCCGCCTGCTCGCACTCTCCGTGCGCCCGCGCGACTTCGGCCAGCCGCGCGTGGTCGGCACCCTCTTTCTCGATGCCAATACCTCGCAGCTGGTGCGCTTCCGCTTCAGCTTCACACCGGCAGCCTACCTCGATTCGCAACTGGAGGACATCTCCATCACGCTCGAGAGCGCCCTCTGGGAGGGGCGCTACTGGCTGCCGCACCGCCAGGAGATCGAGATCCGGCGGCGCTTCAGCTGGATGGAGTTTCCCGCACGCGGCATCATCCGCGGGCGCTGGGAGATCGAGGACTACGACCTCAATGCGCCATTCCCCGCCGAGCTGATGAACCGCATCAGCATCAGTGGGCTGCGCAAGCCGGACAACAGCGATACCACGAGATGGAGTGAGCCGCTGATCGATGCGATCCATGACCTGGGCCAGCCCTTCAGCGAGGAGGAGATGGCAAGCATCCGGGCCGACGTCGAGCGCGTCGCCGGCAGCCACCTGCTCTCGGGGCTCCCGACCAGCCGGATCGGCGGGCAGAGTGTGAGCGACCTGGTGCGGGTCAACCGGGTGCAGGGGCTCGCGTTGGGTGCGAGTGGCGTGATCGGCGTGGGCCGGAACCGCATCCAATTCCGGCCGTCCATCGGCATCGGCACCTCGGATGGCCGCGCCACCGGCGGGATTGCGGTCATGATGGGCCAGGGGGCCACCCGGCTTTCGCTCTCCGCCCGGCGCAGCGTGGACGACGTGGGCGAAGGCCCCGTGATCGCGCCACTGCTCAACTCGATCATGGCGCAGGAGTTCGGCAAGGATTACGGCGATTACTTCCGGCTGGATCGAGCCGAGCTGGCAATGCGGCGGCGGTTCGGGGCCCGCCACTCGATAACCCTCTCGGGCGGCATCGAACATGCCTATTCGCTGGAGGTTACCCACAATCCGGCCTCCGGTACCTATCGGCCCAACCCGGCCCTCGGCGCCGGCGAGTATCGGGTGGCTCGGATTGAGCTCGAGCGAGGGCCGCTGTCGACGCTCGCATCTGCGCGTGATCTCGATGGTGAGCTGGTTTTTGAGGCCGCAGACGGCGATAGCGACTATGTACGGGCGAGCGCCATGGTACGGCTGCGTCAGCGACTGGGACGCACGGAGCTGCTGCTGAGCGGGGCCGGCGGGTGGGGATCTGCAAGGCTTCCGGCATACCGCGACTTCGTCATGGGGGGCCGAGGGTCCCTGGTGGGCGAGCCATTCCGCGGCTTCGGCGGCCGAAGCCTTGCACTGGCACGGCTGGAATGGCGGGTGGATGTCCCCGCTCCAGCCATCCCACTGGGGTCATTCGCTTCCACCGGCCACTCGGTTACGCTGGCACCGTTCGTCTCGGCCGGGTGGGCCGGCGGAGACCAGCCTGGCGTTCCGTGGAGGGCGTCGCACGGCATCCGGCCGGTCGCGGGCATTGCGATTGACCTGTTCATGCGACTCATCCGGGTGGAAGGCGGCGTGGCACTGAGGACCGGCGATGTGGGACTTACGGTCGAT
>CBINCZ010000444.1:0-2348 GCA_966249295.1 uncultured Gemmatimonadales bacterium | reverse complement strand
AAACCGGTCTCGGTGCGGCTGGAAATGACTGCCGTCAGCGACCTGGTACTGCGTGAGGGTGGGCCGGCCTTGCTGTTCCAGGAGCCTCTCGGATACGAGATACCCGTACTGACCAACCTATTCGGCACGCCGGAGCGGGTCGCCATGGGGATGGGCGCCGCCGATGCGGCGGCCCTCAGAGAGGTCGGCCGCATGCTGGCCAGTTTGAAGGAGCCAGAGCCTCCGCGAGGCCTGCGCGACGGGGGGCGACTGCTGCAGATGGTGAAGGCACTGTGGGACATGAAGCCGGTCATCGTGTCGAAGGCGGCCTGTCAGGAGGAGGTGTACGAAGGCCGAGACATCGACCTCGGGAGGCTGCCGGTTCAGACCTGCTGGCCTGGCGACGCCGGGCCACTCATCACATGGGGTCTGGTCGTGACCCGCGGCCCGCAATCGGTGCCGCAACCGCGACGCAGGCAAAACCTTGGCATCTACCGGCAGCAAGTCATTGCGCCCAACCAAGTGATCATGCGATGGCTGGCGCACCGGGGTGGCGCCCTTGATTTCCGCGAGTTCGCGCTCGCGCATCCTGGCCGGCCCTTCCCCATCGCGGTGGCCCTCGGCGCCGATCCTGCGACGATCCTCGGGGCAGTGACGCCCGTTCCTGACACCCTCTCCGAGTACCAGTTCGCTGGGCTGCTCAGGGGCAGCCGCACGGAGGTGATCGATACGTCGGTCGGCGAGTCGGGCCTGCCACTCCAGGTGCCCGCGTCGGCGGAAATCGTTCTGGAAGGGGCGATCCCGACGGCGACCCCGGGCTACTCGGGACGCAGCGTCCATGGTGTACCGCTGAAGGAGCAGGGGGGCTACCTCCATGCCCTTGAGGGGCCGTTCGGCGATCACACCGGTTACTACAACGAACAGGACTGGTTCCCGGTGTTCGAGATCACGCGCGTCACCTCGCGTCGCAACCCGATCTACCACTCCACCTACACAGGAAAGCCGCCCGACGAGCCCGCGGTGTTGGGCGTGGCGCTCAACGAGGTGTTTGTTCCCATCTTGCAAAAGCAGTTTCCGGAGATCGTGGATTTCCACCTCCCTCCCGAAGGGTGCAGCTACCGTATGGCCATCATCAGCATGCGCAAGAGCTACGCGGGACATGCCAAGCGCTTGATGTTCGGGTTGTGGAGCTTTCTGCGCCAGTTCATGTATACCAAGTTCATCGTGGTGACAGACGACGACGTCGACATCCGCCGCTGGAGCGAGGTGGTGTGGGCCATCACGACGCGCATGGATCCCGTGCGGGACACGACCCTGGTTGAACAGACTCCCATTGACTACCTGGACTTCGCCTCGCCGGTCAGCGGACTGGGTGGCAAGATGGGTCTGGACGCCACTCACAAGTGGCCCGGCGAGACACAGCGCGAGTGGGGGCGCCCGATCACGATGGAACGCGCGGTGCGCGCGCGAGCCGCGGAAATCGTGAACGACATCATGAAGCCCGCCGGCAAGGAGCAGTTCGCGTCCCCGCCTCTGCGTGAAGGCCGATGAACGGCCTTGACCCTTACACCGTGACGGCATAAGTTTGAAGTGCCTGCACGCAGGCAACATGAATGGCGCAGTCTCTGCGCGCCGGAACCCCGGGGCTGAATCCCCCGGAGTCCCACCCGGCGGTCTCATCCGCCCACCCCTTCCACCATCACGGTGGAAGGGGTTTGTGCTTGTCTGCAGACGAACCGGCGAACGGCATTTGAGGCAGAAGGGCCAGAAGCGAGGGTGCCGAAGTGGACTCCCGCGCGTGGGAGACGTTGATCAGCGCGTGAATGGGTGTCCCACAAGGCGGAGTCGATGATGACCTCGTGCTGGCCGCGGAAGACTTGGCCCTTGCACGACCCTCGCCGATCGCGCCGGTAGATGGTGTTCAACAGCTTCCAGAGCGCTTGCTTCGAGAACGGTGTGCCAGCGCGAGGTGATGCGCTGAGCGGCCAGCCAGCGCGCCAGGTCGGTGGTCCAGAGGCGTTCGGCGGATGCGCGCGAAGATGCGGAGCACCGGCTCGGCGAGCAGCCGCCGCGTCAACCCGGTAGCCCACCGGCACGACGCCGCCCATCCACATGCCCCTTCACCTTGCTGGCGCGATACATCGGTCAGCCATAGGTTCTGAAGATGGAGAACAGAGAGAGGCTTGGCAAGGTGAAAGGGTGGGGAGAAGCACCCGCCGACGTACGGTCAGACGCCGCAACATCGTGAACCCGCGCTAGTACTGGCGTTCCGGGAAAGAAAAAGCCAGGCGCGAGAGGCCTAGCTTCATAAGCGGTGGTGGAGAGGAGGAGGATCGAACTCCCGACCTTCGCATTGCGAACGCGACGCT
>CBINCZ010000443.1:0-2350 GCA_966249295.1 uncultured Gemmatimonadales bacterium | reverse complement strand
CGGCCGCGCGAACCACTGTCCCCGCGATATCGGCGAGCGCCGTTGCCGCCGGCGATTCCGCCGCGCCGATGAGCACCGGCGTGCCATGGTCGGCCTCATCGGCCAGTCCCGGCTGCCGCGGCACGCTGCCAAGCAGTGGCACGCCCAGCTCCTCGGCGAGGCGCTGACCGCCGCCGGACGAGAAGAGCTCCCATCGGCGCCCGGTCTCGGGATCGGTGAACGCGCTCATGTTCTCGACCACGCCCAGCACCGGCACGCCCACACGCTCGAACATCTTGGCGCCACGCAGCGCGTCACCCACCGCCATCTCCTGCGGCGTGGTCACGATGACAGCGCCCGAAACCTGGGTGGCCTGGACCAGCGAGAGCTGGGCATCACCGGTGCCGGGCGGCAGGTCCACGATGAAGTAGTCCAGCTCACCCCACGCCACGTCCTGCAGGAACTGCTGGATCACCTTCATGATGATGGGGCCACGCCAGATGGCGGGCGCGTCGCGCTCCACCAGGAAGCCCAGCGACATGAGCTTCACGCCGTGCGCCTCGAGCGGGATGATCTTGCGCGTGTCGGGATGGACCATCGGCTTTTCATGCAGCCCGAACATGCGCGGCATGTTGGGGCCGTAGATATCGGCGTCCATCACGCCCACCTTGTGCCCTGCCTGCGCCAGGGCCACGGCCAGGTTGGCGGCCACGGTGGACTTCCCCACCCCGCCCTTGCCGCTCGAGATGGCGATCACGGTGCCCAGGTCTTCACGCCGCTGCGGCGCCGGGACCGCCGGCTCGGTGCCGGGCGGGCCGTGGGAGGTGCGGGCTGGCGACGGATTGGTGACCTGGATCTTGACCTCGGTCACGCCTTCCACCATCTCCACGGCGCGGCGCACCTGCCGCACCAAGGTGCCCTTGTCCTCGTTGGCCAGGAGGAAGGTGAAGGTGACCTTCCCGTCCTCGCCCACCGAGAGATTCCGCACCATGCCGGCGGACAGCACGTCGTTTTCCAGCCGCTCATTGCGGATGCGGGCCAGCGCGGCCACCACCTGCGCTTCGAGAGGTTCGCTCACACCGCCTCCACGTGGCGCACTTCCGGCACCATTTGTCGCAGGCGGTGTTCGAGGCCGTGCTTGAGGGTGACCGTGCTGGCCGCACAGCCCTGGCAGTGGCCGCCAAGGCGGACCAGGAGGATGCCGTCAGTCACGTCAAAGTCGATCACTTCGACGCTCCCGCGATGCGATGCGATGTAGGGTCGCAGCGTGTCAATCGTGCGCTCGATGCGCGCCATCAGATCGTCGTTCATGTTCCTGAAATATACTCACGTGCAGCAGCGAGGATCGTGGACTGAACCTCGCCCAGCGAGCCGGCCATGGCGAGGCCGGCCGCCTTGGTGTGCCCGCCGCCGCCATAGCGGCGGGCAAACGCCGCGACATCCACGCCGCCCACTGAACGCAGGGAAATCTTGATCCGGCCCTGCGACACTTCGCGGAAGAGGAGTGCCATGCGAACGCCCTCGATGCTGCGTGCGAATTCCACGACACCATCGAGATCATCGGACGAGACGCCGTGCCGCTCCAGCGCCCCCGGTGGCACTGTGATCCACGACAACCTGTGCTCCGGCTCCACCACGAGCGTCTGCAGCGCCTCGGCAAACAGCCGGGGTCGCCCGGCTGGCGCACTGGCGTAGACGTCGAGGTAGATCTGCTCGGGATCCACCCCGGTCTCGAGCAGGTCCGCGGCGATCCGCAGGGTGCGCGGCTTGGTGTTGCTGAACCGGAACCCGCCCGTATCGGTGAGCAGCGCCACGTAGAGCGCGCGGGCAATGGGCGCCGTCAGCGGCCAGTCATTGGCCACTGCGATTTCAAAGACCAGCTCGCCGGTAGCAGACGCGTCGGGGTCCACAAAGCGCGGCCCGTCGGGCAGGACGCCGAGTCCCACATGATGATCGATGCACGCCACCGGCACGCCCCGGGTGCGCACCGTCTCGGCCAGCATGCCCAGCCGCCCCAGGTCGGAAATATCCAGCACGACGATCAGGTCGGCCTGCCGGAGTTCCTTGATGGCTTCCGCCGTGTGATCAGCGCCGGGAATTTCTGCGAGCAGGAAATCGAAGCGCGGCGGCGTGGGCGTGGGGTTGGTGATGCAAGCCGTGATACCCTGAGCCCTGAGCAGGTGCAGCAGGGCGATTTCGCTGCCCAGGCCGTCGCCGTCGGGGTTCACATGGGTGGTGAGGCAGACCCGCATGCCGGGCTTGAGTGCGCCAGCGAGGGCACGAGCCGCGGCGGATTTCTCCGCGGTGAGGGTACGGGGCATGGGGGTGAAGGTAATAGGGGTTAGGGATTAGGGATTAGGGGTTAGGGGCT
>CBINCZ010000442.1:0-2351 GCA_966249295.1 uncultured Gemmatimonadales bacterium | reverse complement strand
GAGGCGCTGGATCGCCAGGAGATCGTAGATGGCTACCTCTTCGGATTCGGGACGCCGGCGTTCGGGCCGGTGCCGGTAGGGGTACCAGGGAGACTGGAGAGCACTGCGCTCGGTCAACGGTCAACGGTCAACAGTCGACCGTCGACCGTCGTCCGTCGTCCCTCCTTTCAGCTGCTCACCGTCGGCTCCGGCGAGGCCGCGCTGGAGCAGCTGATCCAGGCACAGCTTGCGCGGGCCGGATTCGAGGTTCATATCCGGCAGATGGAGCTGTCAGCGTTTCTCGATCGGGTCTACTCCAGTCATGATTTTGACGCGGCGGTGCTCGGGGTCCCCGGCGATCCCGGCCTGGGGTATCTTGCGCCGCTGCTCCAGCTTGCCGGTCTTTCCGCTGATGGGAACACCGATGACGAACAGCGTATTTTTCGCGATCAGGTGCCGGTGGCGTTCCTCTACCACGCTCGTGGATTGCAGGGGATGAACCGTCGCGTCAAACACGTGGTCATGGACCTCCGCGGCGAGCTGCCGACCGTCGCACAGTGGAGCGTGGAATGAACGTGAGGCGAGCCCACGCGGCGGCGCCGGTGCGACTCGATTTCGCCGGCGCCTGGACCGACGTCCCGCCCTTCTCCGCCCGAGAGGGAGGCGCCGTGGTGTCGGCCGCCATCGATCTCAAGGTCCACGTCAACGTCCTGCCTGGCGGCGACCACGTCGAACTGATTTCCGAGGATCTTGATGTTCGCGAAGTGCTCGGCGCTGGCGGTTCGCGCGTGCCGCTGATGGCGCACGCGGTCCGCCGCTGGCCGGTCGGCAATGCGACCATCGTATCCCGCAGCGATGCGCCGCCCGGTTCCGGGCTTGGCACCAGCGGTGCCATGGGAGTAGCCATGGTTGCCGCACTGCATCACGCCCGGGCAGAATCGGTCGAGGCCACTGCCATCGCGCACCAGGCCTGGGCGGTCGAGACCGGGGATGCCGGCATTCCGGGCGGACGGCAGGATCAGTGGATGGCGGCGCTGGGCGGGTTTCGCTACCTCGAGTTCCGCGATCCCGATCTCCAGTCGGAACCGCTGGCGCTCGACTCGGCATTCGCGGCCAGGCTGCAGGACGCGATGGTCTTGTGCTATACCGGAATGTCACGCGTCTCGGGCGGCACCATCGCACGCGTCATGACTGCGTATGAACAGGGTGATCGCACGGTGACGTCCGCATTGTTCGGCCTGCGTGACATCGCCGCCGAGATGCGCTCTGCCTTGCGAGAGGGATGTCTCGAGGACGTGGGACGCCTCCTGGCGCGCAACTGGCTTCTCCAGCAGCAGCTCGATCCCGCCATGTGCACGGCGGAGATGGCAGCACTGGAAGCCGCGGCGACGCGCCAGGGCGCCATCGGAGGCAAGGCCGCCGGCTCGGGCGCCGGCGGCTGCATGTTCTTTCTGGCGCCCGGCTGCCGGCCGGCGGTGGAAGCCGCCGCGCGCGCCAGCGGCGCCAGCGTACTCACGGTGCGGTGGGCCAGGGAGGGAGTCTCGACGTGGTAACGGTGGAAGATCTTGGAGCACGGCGGGAACTAGTCAATGAATCCCCTGAACTGACGGCCCTGGAACGGCGGATCAGCGAGCGGGCCGAGCGCATCGTCAGCCAGATGCCGGTGGTGCCGGGCGAGAAGGCGTTGATGTCCCGCATCGGCGGCACCTGCCCGCACGATGGCACGCCACTGGGCTTTGATCCCTGGTGCAGCGACCGGTGGCAATGCCCCAAGTGCTTCCAGCCGGCAGAGGGCGAGTACCATCGCCGTCACTGGGCCCGGTACCAGCATCTCTGGCTCGCCGAGCAGGCGGCGTCACTGGCCTCGCTCGCCGCGCTTGGCGGGCACGACCGCGCCGGCGAGCGCGCCGTGTCGCTGCTCGATGCCTATGCCCGCTATGCTGAGTATCCCAACCGCGACAATGTGCTCGGGCCCGCGCGGCTGTTCTTCTCCACTTATCTCGAGTCGGTCTGGCTCACCAACTGGCTGGCCGCCGCCGTCATGCTGCGCGAGGTGGGGCGGCTACCGGAATCCACCCATGCCATCGTGGATCAGGTGGCGGACGAAGCTGCCTCACTGATCGGTGAATTCAACGAGGGCTTCTCCAACCGCCAGGTGTGGCACGACGCGGCGCTGGCCGCCGTCGCCGTCTGGTTCGAGGACGCCGACCTGGCCGAACGCGCCATTCAGGGCGACAACGGCCTGCTTGCGCTGATGGCGCGCGGTCTTGGCGGTGACGGCATGTGGCACGAGGGCGAGAATTACCACCTCTTTGCGCTGCAGGGCATGTTGACCGGCGTGCGCTGGGCCCGGCTCTGCGGCATGGACCTGC
>CBINCZ010000441.1:0-2354 GCA_966249295.1 uncultured Gemmatimonadales bacterium | reverse complement strand
AATAAGGAGCGGACGCGTGCGCCTGTGCCGCGCGCGCGGCGGTTTCCAGCCCATCTGTCACGTCATGACCTCGTCAAGAAATGAGGTGCCCGCGGCCAGCGGCCGGACGCCCAGGAACTCGGCGACCGTCTGCCCCACGTCGGCGAACGTGGCCCGCCGCCCCAGTGGCACCGGCCGGATCCTCGGCCCCGTCACCAGCAGCGGCACGACCTCGCGGGAATGGTCCGTGGAAGGAGTCGTCGGGTCGTTGCCATGATCGGCCGTAAAGATAACGAGGTCCTCGGCCCGAAGCCGCCCAAGCAGGCGGGGCAGCGCCGCATCCAGCTCCAGCAGCCCCCGCCGAAAGCCCGCGACGTCGTTCCGATGGCCCCAGGACTGGTCGAATTCGATGACATTGGCGAAGAGGAACCCCCGCTCCATGCTCTCCAGGGCCGCCTCGAGCAGCTGGTATGCCACCGCGTTCGTCGGTGTGTGTGTGGAAGAGATGTTCCGGCCGGCAAAAAGGTCGTCCACCTTTCCCACCCCGACCCTGGGCATGTCCTGCTCAGCAAGCAGGTCGAGCAGGGTGTCCTGTGGCGGGGGCAGGCTGTAATCCCGACGGTTGGGCGTGCGAACCCAATGCCCCGGCTCCCCGACAAACGGTCGCGCAATCACGCGTGAGACGCTGTGACGGCCCTGCAGCATGGCACGCGCCATCTCGCAGGCGCTGTACAACTCCTGCAGTGGCACGACCCCCTCGTGTGCTGCTACCTGAAAGACGCTGTCGGCGGAGGTATAGACGATCCACGAGCCAGTCTGCACGTGCTGGGCGCCAAGCTCATCCAGGATGACCGTGCCGGAGGCCGCCCGGTTGCCCAGCACGCCCCTCCCGGTCAGGCGGCTGAACTGTTCGATGACATCAGCCGGAAAGCCGCGGGGGTACGTTGGAAAGGGCTCTTCCAGGATGAGACCGCAAAGTTCCCAGTGCCCCGTCGTGCTGTCCTTGCCGGCGCTCGCGGGCTGGGCGGTGCCCCAGGCCGCTAACGGCTCCGGGACCGGTGGCACGGAGTCCAGCGGCGCGCACCGCCCGAGCCCGAGCGACTTGAGATGGGGCAGGTCCAGGCCGCCGCCAGCCAGGACGTGGCCCAGCGTGTCGCTGCCTTCGTCGCCATAGGCGGCGGTGTCGGGAGCGGGGCCGATGCCCACGCCATCGAGTACGATTACAGCTGCGCGCCGCCTGTTCATGATGCCTCGCCATACCGGCGCTCGACTCGCGGGCTCAGGCTGGTAAGCAGCTCGTAGGAAATGGTGCCCGCGAACGACGCCTGTTCGTCCAGCGTCACAAGTCCGCCGAAGATCGTGACGACATCATCGGGCGCCGCATCCTGCGGGGCCTCGACCATCGTCATGTCCATCGTAATGCGACCGCGTACCGGCACGCGCCGACCCCGCAGCTCCACCACGCTTCGTGACGACGCACTGCGGTGCCAGCCATCGCCGTAGCCCGCCGCTACTACCGCCAGCCGGGTGGCCGTGCTGGCGCGCCAGGTGGCGCCGTAGCTGACGGTCCGACCGGCCCCCACCCGCTCCACTTCCACAACGCGGCTCCGGAAGCGCGCGACCGGCTCCGGTATCACTCCACCCGCCGCACCGCCATAGAGAAAAATGCCTGGCCGCACCAGGTCGCCGGAGGGAACCGCATGCCGCAGTGCGGCGGCACTGTTTGCCGCGTGCACCAGCGGCGCGCGCCCGACCGCCGCCACCAGCTGCTGAAATTCGTCCCATTGAGTGGCAATGGTCTCCGGCTGCTCGTCGGCGGAATGAAAATGAGTGCAGATGCCCTCGTAGCCGGGCGCGCCAGCCAGCAGATCCCGGAGCGCGTCGCAGGCGCCCCGATCACCCAGGCCAAACCCGCCGCGAGCCATCCCGGTGTCCACGCCCACGTGGAAGGGACGCCCACCGGCAAGGCGGAGCCACGCGCGCACGGCGTCGAGATCTGCCAGCAACGGGGTCAGGCGATGCCGCAGCATGGCTGGCATCCAGCTCGGCGGACAGGGTGTGCAGACGAGAATTGGCCGCTCGATGCCATTCTCCCGCAGCTCCCGTCCCTCCGAGGGACAGGCCACCCCGTACCCCCAGGGATTGAGCGTCTCCAGCGCCCGCACGACAGGCACGGCACCGAGACCGTAGCCATTAGCTTTGACCATCGGCAGCAGCTGCGCCCCGGAAACGCTCGCGATCGTGCGGGCATTCCGTCCCAGTGCCGCGAGGTCGACGTCGACCCAAGCCCGCTCGGGCGTGTCAGAAGGTGTAGTGCTCATCGAAGTGGCGGGAAGGATATTTCCCACGGGAGAGGGGATGCAAGAGAAGCCGGC
>CBINCZ010000440.1:0-2354 GCA_966249295.1 uncultured Gemmatimonadales bacterium | reverse complement strand
GGCGGTTCCATCACGGTGGTGGATCCGTCGGACCTGGAGTTCAGTTCCATGGCACGGGTGCGGCGCAATGATCCCGTCTGTCTCATCGGGCTTCGCCTGCACATACTTGATCACGGATCTACGTTCAACCTGACGACGCGAAAGGCGACACCGCCACCGGAAATCGCCGAGCGTCCGTGAAGTCATATTTGTGGGGTCGCCATGCGCATCATGGATCGCGCCGTTTACGTCGGCCCGAGTCTGTACGCCCATTTCCCCGTCATCCGGCTCGATATTGACCTGGACGCGCTCGAGGACTGGCCCACCGCGCGCCTCGGCGATGCCTTCATAGACCCTCTTCTTGCTGCCCTGCCCGGCCTGGCCGACCACGGCTGCTCCTACGGTACGGCGGGCGGCTTCGTACGACGGCTGCGGGAGGGCGAGGGAACCTGGATGGGGCACGTGCTGGAGCACGTCGCCATCGAGCTGCAGTGCGTCGCCGGTCACCAGATCACCTTCGGCAAGACCCGCTCCCTGGGCCCGCGCGGCCACTACTGGCTGGTGTACCAGTACGCCCAGCGCGAGGTGGGCCTCGAAGCCGGCGCACTGGGGCTCACCCTGCTCCACAGCCTGCTCCCTCCCGAACTCCAGCCGCCCGGCAGCGTGCCGCCCGGGTTCGACTTTGCCCAGGAGCGCGACGAGTTCATCCGCTTCACCCAGCGCCACGCGCTCGGGCCCAGCACCGCGGCACTGGTGCACGCAGCCACGGTGCGCGGCATCCCCTGGCTTCGCTCCAGCACCAACAGCCTCATCCAGCTGGGGCACGGCCGCTATCAGCGGCGGGTGCAGGCGACGGTCACCAGCCAGACGTCGCACGTTGCCGTGGAACTTGCCTCCGACAAGGAGGAGACGAACCGCGTCCTCGGCGCCCTCGGCCTGCCGGTGCCGCAGCAGGAACTGGTGCAAACAGCGGATGACGCCGTGGCGGCGGCAGGGCGCATCGGCTACCCCGTGGTGGTCAAGCCATACAATGCCAACCATGGCCGCGGGATCTCGATCCACCTGACCACCGAGGCGCAGGTGCGCGACGGCTTCCAGGTCGCGGTGGAGCACAGCAACAGCGTGATCGTCGAGGCGTTCGTGAAGGGCTTCGACCACAGGATGCTGGTCATCAACGGCAAGCTCGAGGCGGTGTCGCTCCGGCAGCCGGGCAACGTGACCGGCGACGGGCGCCACACGATCGCCGAGCTGGTCGAGCAGGTCAACGACGATCCTCGTCGCGGCATCGGCCACGAGAAGGTGCTCACCCGGCTGGAGCTCGATCGGCAGGCAGAGGCACTGCTGGTGCGGATGGGCTACACCGCCGACAGCGTGCCTGCTGACGGCGAAGTGGTCTACCTGCGCTCCACCGGCAACCTCTCCACCGGCGGCACCGCCACTGACGTCACTGACGTCACCCACCCTGACAACGCCGAGATGGCGGTGCGCGCGGTGGAAGCGATCGGGCTCGATGTCGGCGGTGTGGATTTCATCAGCGAGGACATCGCGCGCTCCTACAAGGAAGTGGGCGGCGCCATCGTGGAAGTGAATGCCGCGCCGGGATTCCGGATGCACATGGCGCCGAGCGAGGGTACGCCGCGCGACGTGGCCGGACCGGTGATCGACATGCTCTTCCCGCCGGGTACGCCCAGCAGCATCCCGATCGCGGCAGTGACCGGCACCAACGGCAAGACCACCACCGCGCGCATGCTGGCCCATATCCTCAAGCTCGCGGGCCAGTGCGTCGGCCTCACCACCACCGACGGGGTGTACATCGACGGCCAGCGCACGGTCGCCGGCGACATGACCGGCCCGGTGGCGGCGCGCATGGTGCTGGCGGACCCGTTCGTGGACGTGGCGGTGCTGGAAGTGGCGCGCGGCGGGCTGCTGCGCGCGGGGCTCGGCGTGCGCCAGGTGGATGTGGGCGCCGTGCTGAACGTGCGCGAGGACCACATCGGCATGCACGGCATCAACTCGCTACGCGACCTCGCCAAGGTGAAGCGAATCGTGGTAGAGGTGGCGCGCGACACCGCCATCCTCAACGCCGACGATCCCCTCTGCCTCAAGATGGCCGACCACACACCGGCCAGGCATCTCTGCTACGTGACCATGAATCCGGGTCACGAGCTGGTGCGGGAGCACATCCAGGCAGGTGGACGGGGCTGCGTGCTCGAGGCCGGCATGACAGGCCAGATGATCACGCTGTATGACCACGGCGCCCACATTCCGCTGCTCGCCGCGCACCTGATCCCCGCCACGCTCGACGGCCGCGCCGGGCACAATGTGCAGAACGCCATGTTCGCCGCGGCGATGGCCTTCAGCATGGGGCTCAAGCT
>CBINCZ010000439.1:0-2368 GCA_966249295.1 uncultured Gemmatimonadales bacterium | reverse complement strand
TCGGTAATTAGCGCATTGAGCACCATGGCAAGCGACGCCAGCAGGAAGAGCGCCGGCACCACCGGATATCCCCACGCCCGGTAGGGACGCTCGAGATCCGGCCGCTTCTTCCTGAGCACATACACGGCGGCACCAGCCAGCGCGTAGAACGGCCAGATACCCAGGATGAACTTTTCGGCGAGCTGCTGGAAATTGTTGAGCAGTACGTAAACGACACCGAGCGCGGTCGCCAGCCAGATGGCGGTGGACGGGCTCTCGTATTTCGGCGAGACCCGGGCGATGCGCTGGAAGAAGAGTCCCCGGTCCGACATCGCGAAGAAGATCCGGGGACCCGTCATCATGGAGGCGTTCAGCGTCCCGAAGCAGGAGATCATCACGACGGCCGCCACGATTGACGCACCCGCCGCACCCATCAGCGGAATGCGCTCGGCGGCGGTGGATGCGATGAGTGCACTGCCTGCCATTTCGGGCAGCGGGACCAGATAGATGTAGGCGGCGTTGATCAGGAAGTAGACGGCGACGATCGCCGCCGTGCCGATGATGAGCGCCATGGGAAGGGTGCGGCCGGGGTTCTTGACCTCACCCCCCATGAAGGAAAGGTCGGCCCACCCGTCGTACGACCACATGATGGTGATAAGCGCCGTGCTCAGCAGCGACAAGTTGAGGCCGTTGGGCCAGGCGGGAGTGAAATGGGTCCCGCTCCCCTGCCCCACCGCAAACGCCAGCACGGCAAGCGCGGCCAGCGCCAGATACTTCACCACCGTGGTCAGATTGGTGACGATGGCCGCCGTATTGACGCCCACCCAGTTGAAGATACCCACCAGGATGATCGCCGCCGCCGCCACCCAACGCACCTGCGTCGGCGTGAGGGCAATGAAGTGACCCAGGTACTCGGCGAAGATCGTGGCGATGGCGCCCAGCGCGGAAGCGCGGATGACACAGAGCTCGGACCAGCCAAAGAGAAAGGCCGGCAGCGGCCCGAATGCCTCGAGGATGTAGGCAAAGACGCCGCCCGAGCGCGGCAGGGCGGCGGCGAGCTCGGCGTAGGTCAGGGCACCGAAGAGCGCAATGAATCCGCCGACGACCCAGGCGAGGAGGACTGGCCCCGGATCGCCAAGCTGGCCGGCCACGGTGGCAGGCACCCGGAAAATGCCGCTTCCGATGGTGGAGCCGATCAGGACCCCAACAGCGCTCCAGAGGCCGAGGTGTCGGGGAAGTCGCTCACCCCAGGCGTCGCGTTCTTGGGTCATTACCACCACGGAAGGTTGGAGGGGGATTCCGCCTGAAAATCAGCGGCTTCTTCATGCTTGACAAGGGGGGAGTGGCTCCCGTTCTTTCGCTCGCCGCAGGGCCCCCCGCAGGGCCGCGTGTCCTCTCTGGAGAATGTGATGTCACAAAGCCAGCCCGATCCTGCCCGGACGCTTCGCCGCCTTGCCTGGGCGGCAGCGGTCCTCGCGATCGGACTCGTTGTCCTTGGTGGAGTTGTTCGCATTACCGGTTCCGGCATGGGCTGTGGAGACCACTGGCCTCGCTGTGACGGCCAATGGTTCCCACCGCTCGACCTCGAGACTGCCATCGAAATCGGCCACCGCTGGGTGGCCGCCCTGCTGAGTGCGCTGATCGTATTGGTGACCCTGCAGGCCTGGCGCCGCCACCGCACCGAACCGCGGCTCCGGAACCCTGCCACCCTCGCGCTCGTGCTGCTGGTGGTCCAGGTGCTCCTGGGGGCGGTGACGGTGAAGCTGGAGCTGCCGCCCTCGGTGGTGATCGTCCACCTGGCCAACGCCATGCTGCTGCTGGCCACCCTGCTGGTGACCGCCCTTCGGGCTGGCCCCGCCGGGCCGCCGCTTCACGGCCGGGAACGGCACCGTGACCACGGGCTCGTGCTGTTTACTGCGGGGTACACCTTTGTCCTCGTGCTCCTCGGCGCGCACGTGGCCAACCTGAACGCCGGCTGGGTCTGCCTCGGCTTCCCGTTCTGCCGGGGATTCGGCCTCGGCCCGCCACCCACTGCACTTGGTGCCCTGCATTGGACCCATCGGATCCTGGCGTACCTCTTCGTGATCCTGGCGGCCTGGGTTTCGGTGCGAATCGCCCGGCGCAGGGATGAGGAGGCAGCCCCGCTTCGGAGCTCGGCCAACGCGATCCTCGGCCTCACAGTGCTGCAGGTCATCGTTGCCGCAACGATGGTGGTGCTGAGCCTGCCCACAGCGCTACGAGCAGCACACCTGCTGGTGGGAACGCTGATCTGGACCGCTGCGGTGGTGCTGGTGGTGCGGTCGCGGCGGACGGGCATCCCGGAGATGGTTCCGATTTCGCCCCAACCGGCCAGGGGCGGCCCGCAAATGGTCCCCGCGGGAACGGATCC
>CBINCZ010000438.1:0-2390 GCA_966249295.1 uncultured Gemmatimonadales bacterium | reverse complement strand
CGGGCCTACGTAGTACGGGTATTCGCCGTTGATGACCAGTTGCGGCTTGCGGTCGTTGTTCTCGGGGTAGAGCCGGATGGTGGCGTTCTCCAATCCTGTAATCCGCAGCCGGCGGATGAGGCCAGCCGGCGTTTCGCCGGTGAGCGCGCCGAGTTTCCGGTACAGCTGCCGCGGGCTCATGAAGACGTCGCCCGCCAGCCGGTCGACACCGTACGCATAATCACCGAGGCGTGTCCCGACAGCAGTGCGCACCTGTTCGAGAAAGGCCGCCTCGCGTGGTGGCAGCGCCGGTGCCGCCACTGACGCGGGTTGCATGGACGAAAACCGGGCCCGCAGCCGGCGCCGGTCTTCCACCAGCGTCCGCACCCGCACTCGCAGCTCCTCGGCGTTGAAGGGTTTGGCGAGATAGCCGTCGGCGCCCGATTCGTAGCCACCGATCCGGTCCGCCACTTCGGCCCGCGCCGTCAGCAGGACCACGGGAATGTGACTGGTCCGTTCGTCGGCCTTGAGCATGGAGCAGAGCTCCAGCCCGTCGCGTTCGGGCATCATGACATCGCTGAGCACGAGGTCGGGCACCGCATCGCAGGCGCGCTCGAACCCCTCGCGGCCGTTCTCCGCCTCCAGGAGTTCAAAGCTGTCTTCCAGGTGCGCCCGGATGTACGCCCGCATGTCAGCGTTGTCCTCGACGATCAGCACCAGCGGCCGCTCACCGTAGGGGCCAGCACGCTCGCCGGGCTGGGCCGAGGCGCTGGCGGCCGGCGCGGAAGTGACGTCATGATGGGGTTCGGACGCGGCGGAACGCGACGCGGGCCTCGCCATCGCATCGAGCTCTCGCTGGGGCAGGAGCACCGTGAACGTGGTGCCGGCGCCCACTGCACTCGCGACCCGGATCTCTCCGCCGTGCAGATCCACCAGTTCCCGCACCAGTGCCAGCCCGATCCCGGTACCTTCGTGCTTCCGGGTGCTGGTGCCTTCCACCTGATAAAACCGGTCGAAGAGCCGCGGCAGGTGCTCCTCCGCGATTCCCGGCCCGGTGTCCGCCACCGCGATGGAGGCAGCACCGTCCGCGGCATGGGAAAGCGTCAGCGTCACCGTGTCGCCCGGCCTGGTGAACTTGAAGGCGTTGGAAAGCAGGTTGATCACGATCCGCTCCAGCATCTCCGAGTCGTACACATGATCGTGCGGTGCCGCTGGAATGTGCTGCACAAGCTCCATTCCACGCTCCGATGCCAGCACGGAGAAGAGCGCCGCAAGCTGGCGCAGGTGCTCGCCCAGGTCACGCGATTCCAGGTGAAGCTCGAGCGCGTGTGCATCGAGCCTGGACAGGTCCAGCAGCTGGTTGATGAGGCGGAGCAGCCGGCTGCCATTGCTGCGCGCGCGCTCCAGGTGGGGCCGGGCCGCGTCCTCGACCTGGAAGCGGCCACTCAGCAGGTCGTCAATCGGGCCAAACGTGAGGGTGAGCGGCGTCCGGAACTCGTGCGATATGTTCGCGAGGAAGCGCGACTTGAGGCTGTTGGCTTCCTCCAGCTCCCGGGTCTTGGACTGGAGCTCCGTGGTCCGCTCGTCCACCATCCGCTCGAGGTGGGCGCTGCGTTCCGCGTGCTGGCGCAGCCTGGCCTTGTAGGCCACGACACCCACCCCGAGAACCAGCAGGCCGGTGAGTGCCTCAAACCATGTCTGTTCCCAGAAATGTCCGGCCCGCGTCACGACGAGCCCCGCGGCCGGGCCCCACTGCTGGCCCAGCAATGCACGCACCTCGAACCGGTACGATCCCGGCGCCAGGTTGGTGTAGGTGGCGCTGCGCTCGCCGCCCGCGTACTGCCAGTCATCGTACCCGGACAGGCGATATTGAAAACGCACCGCGTCGGGGTGCGCGAACTCCAGCGCGGTGTAGCGCAGGGTCACGTCGCGATCCGTGCCGAGCTCCACGGTGTCGGCCGCGGGGTGAATGGCGCCTGCCACGCGCACTTCCTCGACCGTGGTTCTCGGCGGATACGGCGCCGGTATCGTACTGGGCGTGATCACCACGACGCCGCCCCGGGTGGGAAACCAGAGGTCGCCACTGGCGGCCTTGATGCCAGCCGGCTGCATCCCGCCGTTGCCTTCCCGGTCTCGCATGCCGTCGGCTTCGGTATAGCTGGTGGGCGTGATGGCCGGGATGGCGCCGTCGAGGTACCCATTCAGTGCCGCGCGTTCGACCTGAAAGATTCCGTTGTTGGTATTGAACCAGAAGCGGCCCTGGTCATCCTCCAGGATACGGTGGAGCCCGTCGTGGTAGAGCCCGTGGACCCCGACCTCGAAGCCGGCCCGCGCCAGCCCCCGCACCAGCGTGTCGGGCGTCTGGTAGCGGGCCGGCACGAAGTTCCAGGAGGAGCGGTAGCCGAGCTCCT
>CBINCZ010000437.1:0-2392 GCA_966249295.1 uncultured Gemmatimonadales bacterium | reverse complement strand
GCGGGATCTACAACTTTGTCACCAAGCGCGGCAAGGCGGGCCACAACGCCAAGGTGAGCTGGACCCAGGTGGAAACCGGCTCGGCCATTACCTGGAAGTATCCCAGCGTCATCCTGCAGGGCGACAACAGCGTGGGCGAGTTCTATTCGGTGGCGGTGGTGAACGGCAAGCAGCAGGCCGACACCGGCACCAAGATGGTGCACATGGGGAAGAACACCCGGTCCACCATCGTGTCCAAGGGCATCAGCGCCGGCCGGGGGCAGAACAGCTACCGCGGCCTGGTCAAGGTGCTGCCCGGCGCCGAGGGGGCGCGCAGCTACACCCAGTGCGACTCGATGCTGGTGGGCAACCGCTGCGGCGCGCACACCTTCCCGTACATTGACGTGCGCAACCCCACCGCGTCGGTGGAGCACGAGGCCAGCACGTCCAAGATCGGCGAGGACCAGATCTTCTATTGCAAGCAGCGCGGTCTCAACACCGAGAACGCGATTTCGATGATCGTCAACGGCTTCTGCAAGGAAGTGTTCAAGGAGCTTCCCATGGAATTCGCCGTGGAAGCGCAGAAGCTGCTGGGGGTCAGTCTTGAGGGAAGTGTTGGGTGAGAGGCTGAGAGCTTGGAGCTGAGAGCCAAGGACCTCAGCTCAGCCCTCAGCCCTCAGCTCTTAGCTCTCAGCTCTCAGCTCATCAAGGAGCCACGTACTTGCTGGATATCAAAGACCTCCGCGCCAACGCGGGTGAGAAAGAGATCCTCCGGGGCATTTCGCTCTCGGTCAACCCGGGCGAGGTGCACGCCATCATGGGACCCAACGGCTCGGGCAAGAGCACGCTGGCCCAGGTGCTGGCGGGGCATCCGGCCTACGAGGTGACCGGCGGCAGCGTCACCTACAAGGGCGAGGACCTGCTCGACATGGAACCGGAGGAACGGGCGCAGAAGGGCATCTTCCTCGCGTTCCAGTATCCGGTGGAAATCCCGGGCGTCTCCAACGCCTATTTCCTGCGGGCCGCGTACAATGAAATCCGGAAGAGCCAGGGACTCGACGAGCTCGACCCGATCGATTTCATGGACGTGCTCGAGGAGAAGCTCAAGGTGGTCGAGTGGGGCCCGGAGATCATGAGCCGCGCGGTCAACAGCGGCTTCTCGGGCGGCGAGAAGAAGCGGAACGAGATCCTGCAGATGGCGGTGCTCGAGCCGGCGCTCGCCATTCTTGACGAGACCGATTCGGGGCTCGACATCGACGCGCTCCGCATTGTGGCGGCGGGGGTCAACCGGCTGCGGCATCCCGATCGCGCCACCATCATCGTGACGCACTACCAGCGACTCCTCAATTACATCGTGCCCGACTACGTGCACGTGCTGTCGGGCGGGCGGATCGTGAAGTCGGGCGGCAAGGAGCTGGCGCTGGAGCTCGAAGCCCGCGGTTACGAGTGGGTGGCCGGTGCGGATGCTGAGCCGGCAGGAGCGGGGGCGGCGTGAGCACTGGGGTGTACGAAGAGCAGTTCCAGGCGGCAAGCCGGAACGGCGGGGCCGAGCCGGCGTGGCTGGTCCCGGTGCGGAAGGCTGCATTCGAGAGCTTCCGTGAAACCGGCTTCCCCTCGGCGCGTGACGAGGAGTGGCGCTTCACGCCGCTGGCTCCGATTGCGTCCACCGCATTCGTGCCCGCGCCCGCGGCGCAGGTGGCCGAAGCCGACATAGCGCCGTTCTACTTTGGCCATCCCGAGTGGCCCCGGCTGGTGTTCGTGAACGGCCGCTATGATGCCTCGCTTTCGCAGGTGCCGGCACTGCCGGAGGGCGTAAAGCTGGGCAGCCTGGCGGCAGCCGTCTCGGCCGATCCTTCGCTCGAGCGGCATGTGGCTCGTCACGCACCCATCAGCACCAGCCCATTCACGGCGCTCAACACCGCGTTCATCAAGGACGGCGCCTACGTGCACGTCCCGCGTGGGCTCCTGCTGGAGCAGCCGGTGACGGTGCTGTTCGTGAGCACCGGCGATGCCGCCGATGCCGTCACCCATCCGCGCAACCTCTTCATCATCGAGGACGGCGCCAACGCGTCCATCGTGGAGAGTTACGTGACGCTGGCGCAGGGCTCTCGCTACTTCACCAACGTCGTGACTGAAGTGGTGACCGGGGCCAACGCCTGGGTGGAGCACACCCGCATCCAGCGCGAAAGCGAGCAGGCCTATCACGTGGGTCGCACCCACATCGAGCAGGCCGCCGACAGCCACTACCGCTCCTTCACGCTCGCCATGGGCGGCGCAATGGCCCGGCACAATCTCGACGCGCACCTCAACGCGCCCAATGTCGAGACGCTGATGTACGGGCTCTACCTGACGCGGGGTGAGCAGGTGGTGGACAACCACACCGCCATCTTCCACGACCACCCGAACTGCCGCA
>CBINCZ010000436.1:0-2392 GCA_966249295.1 uncultured Gemmatimonadales bacterium | reverse complement strand
AGAACGGTATTGCCGCCGCAGTGCAGCACGAGCGCGTCGAAGGAGGGACGTGAATGCGGCGGATTCACCTGCTGGTGGTCGGTCTCGCGGTCGCGGCCTGTCAGCGCGACGCCGCCCCCGGCACCGCGACGATCACGCAGGTCTCGGCCGCGGGCGTCCGTGAAATGAACTTCAGTGTGTCGCCCGATGGCCGCCAGATCGCCATCTGGCGGCCAGGCGACAATGGCGCGGATCTCTGGGTGGCTGACGTGGACCTGCGCCATGCGCGATCACTCGGTGTCACGACACTTTTTGCCGGCACCTTCGCGCCTGTCTGGTCTGCGGATGGCCGGCGCCTGGCCGTGGCGTCGTCGAACCGCTCGGTCGCTGACGTCGCCGTGGTGGATCTGGCCACCGATTCGGTGACATACCTGACCGAGTCGCCGGCGCTGGAAGCCCCGTTCCAGTTCCATCCGGACGGAGACCGGGTGGTCTATGCGGCCTATGCCAGCGGCGGGACCGTGCGGACGTTCACCGTGTCGCAGAAGACGGGGAAAATCAGCCCGCTGCTCCCCGGTCTCGACGAACCGGCGATCGGGTTCGTCTCGCCCGACGGCGCACACGTGGCCTATTACACCGTCGGAAGCCGATTTATCGTGGGAATCAGTGACTCGAGCGGTCGCGAGCGACGCGAGGTCACCAGGGAAGGTTATGAGTTCTTTCCGCAGGCAACCTTTACGCCGTGGTCCCCGGACGGCAAGGAGTTTCTCTACATCTCCACCCGGACCGGCAAGAGCGATATCTGGGCTACCTCGCTCGATGGAACTGTCCGGCAACTGACTGCGGACATCAATGACGATTACAGCCCGCTCTGGTCGCCCGATGGCCGCTCCGTGGCCTTCATCTCAAGCCGGGGTCGGCAGACAGACCTCTGGGTAATGCCGGCCACCGGCGGGGAGCCCCGCCGAGTGACGAATGACGACCTCGATGAGGGAAGTCCCACCTGGGTGGACGATTCGACACTGCTGTACACCTCGGCCCGGTCACCCGGATCGCTGTGGCGCCGGGCCCTGAATGACACGCTGGAGTCGCGCATCCTGCCAGACTCCATTGACATCGGCGCCTTCTGGGAGTCACCGGATCGCCGCTGGATTGCAATCCGTATTGATCATGGTGGCGGTAGTGACCTTGCGGTGGCTCGGCCGGATGGGAGCGCACTCAGGATTCTCGTGCGCAACGCAGGGTTCGATGGCGTACTCTGGAACGCCGCCAGCACCAGGCTCGCGTGGTCGTCAAACCAGGGCGGCAGCATGGATGTGTATGCCGCCAGTCTTGATGGCGATGCAAGCCCGGTCCAGCTCGAGAGCTGGCCCGGCTACGAATATCCGGTGTTCTGGAGCGCCGGCGACAGCAGCCTCGTCATCCTCTCGACCCGAGAGGGCCGCCTCGGGGACCTGTGGCGTATCCCGCTTCCTGGCCGCGACACCACCCGATTGAGCCACCTCGGTTCGGTGATCCAGGCGTCGTCCTACACTGCCAACGGCCGCCAGCACGTCATGGTGCTGCGTCCGGACCCGGCGACCGGGGAAGTCTCCCTCGCGGAGTGGTCGCCGGGCGACAGACTGCGACTCATCGCGTCCGGCAATCCGCAAATGCCGATCGAGTCGGGCAACGGCCTGCTTGCGGCCATCCTGCCGCGAGCCGGCGAGACGATGCTTGAGGTATTCCGGCCTGATGGATCGGTGGTGCACAGCCTGCAGGCCGTGAGCGCCCGCGCGTTCTCACCTGATGGCGGCAAGCTGCTTTTCAATACCCAGTCCGACGGTCAGCTGGATCTTGCCCTGCTGGATGTGGCGACGGGCGACACGACCCGACTCACCCGGACGCCGGCGAGCGAAACCGCCGCCATGTTTACAGCGGGCGGCGACTCGATCGTGTTCCGAAGGGTGGAGTTGACGAGCGCGATCATGCGGGCGGAGCTTGGGCGGCCGCAGGCCGACCGCTGAAGGCTGAAGGCTGAAGGCTGAAGGCTGAAGGCTGAAGGCTTTTAGCTTTCAGCCTTCAGCTCTCAGCTCCCCGCTCCCAGCGAGGCCCCATGCTCGCCAACTGGATTACCCTCTCCCGCCTGCCGCTGCTGCTGGCGATCATCCTGATCATCTATTTCGGGTCGCCAGCGCTGCAGCTTGCCGGCGTGGTGCTGCTGTTCATCGGCGTCATGCTGGATACGGTGGATGGTGTCGTGGCTCGGCGGCGGAAGGAGACCAGTCTCTTCGGCAGCGTGCTCGATATC
This sequence comes from uncultured Gemmatimonadales bacterium, assembly GCA_966249295.1. Lineage (GTDB taxonomy): Bacteria > Gemmatimonadota > Gemmatimonadetes > Gemmatimonadales > GWC2-71-9 > CAMLHP01. The sequence continues at coordinate 123 of CBINCZ010000436.1, read as the reverse complement.
GCCGCCGACCGCACTTACGAGCTGGTGCTCTGGGTGGTGTTCGCCCAGCTGGGCATGATCTCGGCTGCGGTGCCGCTCATCGTCATTGCCCGCACCACCATTACCGACGCATTCCGCAGTATC
>CBINCZ010000435.1:0-2398 GCA_966249295.1 uncultured Gemmatimonadales bacterium | reverse complement strand
TCTCGGACCGGCCCCCGGTCCCATGTCTTCATTCCGACAGGAACCGTCTGTCATGGCTTTGTGGACTCGTGTGGCCTGCCGTAGCCGTCGGTGGGTGCCCGCCGTCCTGATCTCGCTCGCCACCGCGGCCTGCATCGGGACGTCGTCGAAGTACCCGCAGAGCACCCTCCATCCCCAGTCCGACTTTACCCGCCTGATGGATGGTGTGCTCATGAACACTGTCTGGGCGGCCATCGTCGTGTTCATCCTGGTGGAAGGTGCGCTGGTCTGGGTGGTGTTCCGGTATCGGGGCAAGCCCGATGATCCGGAGCCGCGGCAGGTGCACGGCAATACCACACTTGAAATCATCTGGACCGCCATCCCCGCGCTGCTGCTCGCCATCATCGCCGTGCCCACGGTCAAGGCCATTTTCCAGACCTATGATGTGCCCCAGGATGCGCTCACCGTCGAGGTGATCGGGCACCAGTGGTGGTGGGAGTTCCGCTATCCCGACTACGGCGTGCGCACGGCGGATGAGCTGCACGTCCCGGTCGGGAAGATGGTGCTGCTCAAGATGAAGACCGAGGACGTCCTGCACAGCTTCTGGTCGCCGGAGTTTGCCGGCAAGCGGGACCTCTTCCCCAATCGTACCAACACGCTCTGGTTCACGGCGGACACCACCGGCTACTTCTCGGGGCAGTGCGCCGAGTTCTGTGGCACCCAGCATGGCCGGATGGGCTTCGAGATCAAGTCCACGTCGCCGGAAGAATTCGATGCCTACATCCAGGGCCTGCAGGCCACCGGTCCCAAGGCGGCCGCGGACTCGGCCGCCACCGCGCCGGCCGCCAGCGGGGCGACCCAGGTGAGCACGCTCGCCGCGGCCACCCAGCAGCTCGACCCCGCGGAGCGGGCGGCCATCGACAGCGGGGCCAAGATCTTCCGCATGTGCAGCGCCTGTCACTCGCTGGATGCCACCACGACGGCCAACATGATCGGCCCGAACCTGGCCAACATTGCCAGCCGCCGCTACATCGGGGCGCGCACCCTGCGGAACACCCCGGAGAACCTGGCGGACTGGATCTACGATCCGCAGGCCATCAAGCACGGCGTCATCATGCCCAAGCTCGGGCTCACGCACGAGCAGGCCACGATGGTGGCGAAGTACCTCCAGACGCACCGGTAACCCAAGGCGATCATGGCAACCTCCGCGATTTCGCACGCTGACCAGGTTCCTTCCGTCCACGCGGAGAAGCGCGGGCTGTGGAGCTGGATCACCACGGTTGATCACAAGCGGATCGGCATCCTCTACGGCGCCACGGCCTTCATCTTCTTCCTGATGGGCGGGATCGAGGCGCTGCTGATCCGGTGGCAGCTGGCCCGGCCGGACCAGACGTTCCTCTCGGCCGAGCTGTACAACGAGCTGTTCACCATGCACGGCACCACGATGATCTTCCTCGCCGTGATGCCGCTGAGCGCCGCTTTCTTCAACTATTTCATCCCGCTGCAGCTGGGCGCGCGCGACGTCGCCTTTCCCCGGCTCAACGCCTTCAGCTACTGGGTCTTCCTGCTGGGCGGGCTGTGGCTCAACATCAGCTTCCTGTTCAACGCCGCCCCGAACGCGGGCTGGTTCGGCTATGCCAACCTGACGACCACCCAGTACTCGCCGGGCCTCAACATCGATTTCTGGGTGATCGGCCTGCAGATCCTGGGCGTGGCGTCGCTGGCGGCGGCGGTGAACTTCTTCACCACGGTGGTGAACCTCCGGGCCAAGGGCATGAAGTTCATGCGCATGCCCATGTTCACCTGGATGAGCTTCATCACCCAGGTGCTGCTGCTGCTGGCGTTCCCGGTCATCACGGTGGCGCTGATCCTGCTGATGTTCGACCGGTTCTTCGGCACCCACTTCTATATCCCGGCGGCCGGCGGCGACCCGATCCTCTGGCAGCACCTGTTCTGGATCTTCGGCCACCCCGAGGTCTACATCCTGATCCTGCCGGCCTTCGGGATCGTGAGCGAGATCCTGCCGGTGTTCTCGCGGAAGCCGCTGTTCGGCTACGCAGCGATGGTCTTCTCCGGCATCTTCATCGCCTTCCTCGGCTTCGGCGTGTGGGCGCACCACATGTTCGCCACCGGCATGGGCCCGATCGCCGACACGGCGTTCAGCCTCACCACCATGCTGATCGCCATCCCCACGGGCGTGAAGATCTTCAACTGGATCGGCACGCTGGCGGGCGGCTCGCTGCAGATGAAGACGCCGCTCTATTTCTCGATCGGCTTCATTGCGATGTTCATCATCGGCGGGCTGTCGGGCGTCATGCACGCCTCGCCGCCGGCCGACCTGCAGCAGACCGACAGCTACTTCATCGTGGCGCACTTCCACTACGTGCTGTTCGGTGGCTCCATCTTCGCGCTCACGGCG
>CBINCZ010000434.1:0-2423 GCA_966249295.1 uncultured Gemmatimonadales bacterium | reverse complement strand
GCCATCGGCCGCAGGAATTCGGAATCGAGCAGGAACGCGAGCAGGGTGAGCACCTGGGCCACGGTCACCGCCTTGCCGCCGGCCCGCGCCGGAATGGCGGACGGCCGCCCGCTTATCATCGTCGTGAAGAACGCCACCGCTGCAACGATGTCGCGCAACAGCACGCCCACGATCTCGTACGCCTCCAGTCGTCCGGAGAACGCGACCACCCCGAAGGCACAGCCCATGAAGAGCTTGTCGGCGAGCGGATCGATGAACACCCCGAAGCGCGAGGCGCCGAACCGCCGGGCCAGCGGGCCATCGAGCAGGTCGCTCGCCGCCGCCGCGGCCAGGATGGCAAGCCGGATGAGCTGGTCGGGAATGAGCACGAACGCGAGCGCCATCGGTATGCGCAGGACGCTCAGCACGTCGGCGGTCGTCAAGCGACGCTCTTGCTCGCCCTTCCGGGCCGGACTAGCTTCTGCCAACCTCACCCTCGCGGGTCATGGACCAGCGCTCATGATATCCGGTTGCGCGCTTCCCGAGCGACAACGATACCCGCGCGCGGAAGTTTTCCTCAAGGCGGGGTGCACGGCGTGACCTGGGCCCAGCATTTTGGCGACCTCGACAACCTGCCCCCGATGCGGCTCGGCGATGCCGACGCGCTGGGTGCCGTCCTGGTCGCCGCGGCGGGCGCCATGGGCATTACGCCGCTGGGTGCACCCACCATCCGCTCCGGCGGGGACACCTGGGTCGCCGCCCTGCTCTGCTCCGATGCCCACGTCATCCTGCACACACTGCCCAACGAGCGACGCTGCGTCGTGAGCATCGCCGCGCGCGACACGGCAGCGGTGCAGCGCGGGCTCGACGTCATCACCCGCCGCCTCGCGATGGTCGCCCAGTAACCTCCCACACCACTGCGCGCCCCAGCGCGCGCACCAGCATCACGACAGGCGATCCGCCGGAAAACGCCCCGGCAATGGCGTAGAGCATCCGGGGCGGGAAATCCGGCTCAGCGGCAATGGCATAGACCGGATCCCATCGTGTCGGGCGCAGGCGAGCCTTGAAGCGATCCAGCCCTGAAAAGTTGTAGAACCGCCTCCCGTGGAGCCGCACCCACCCCAGCACGAACCTGAGCCAGAGCGGCTCCTTCGGCACGTCCGCCGCCGGGACGTGCTGTGACAGGGGTGCGAGTCCCAGTGTCACGAACCGGCTCTCTTCCGCTGCGAACGTGCGCATGGCCGAATCTACCAGCAGGTCAGTCGTCCCGTTCACGGCGCCATGCCCGCGCACGAACTGCTCCACCAGCCAGCCATATCGCGCCGGCACCGGCGACGCGACCAGGAATGCGATCACCTGTCCTGACCGGCTCGCCACGAAGACCCGTCTTCCCGTCAGGCGCGACAGCGTTTCCGGCTCGACCAGGAAGTGCAGCGGCGGGAGCCCCCGGGTGGACAGCCATTCATCCAGGCAGCGCCGCAACTCCGGATGCTTCTCGGCGTGCGCCACCGGCCATTCCTGCACGCTGACACCCTTGTTGCGCGCCCGATGAAACTGCGCCCGGAGCGAGGCGTGCGCCCGACAGATGGCGTTCCACTGCTGCGGATCCCATGCCGGCTGCGCACCGAGCAGCGCCATTGAATGCCGCGGCGAATCGCGGTATAGCGCGTCCAGCCGTTCCTCGGCACCGAAGTAGCAGACACCGAGACCGCGGCGTCGCGATTCAGTTTCGAACTCGGCCGCAACCTCGCCCAGGCGAACGCGCGCGGCGACGGGCGCACCGGCCACGACCCGCACGCCGGCAGCCTCGACGTATCCCACAACAGCGTCACCGGCCGAACTGAACCAGTGACGGATGCCGGGGTTGATGATCTGGTAGGATGTGGCGTTCCAGCCGTGCTCGAGCACGAGCGCACGAGCACGTTCCAGGCTCACTTCTTCGGCGGCTCCGCATTCGACGCGTCAAAGTCGAGTGACGCGGAGTTGAGGCAGTAGCGAAGTCCGGTTGGCTGGGGACCATCGGGAAAGACGTGGCCCAGGTGCGCGGCGCACCGGGCGCAATGCACCTCGGTGCGGGTCATGCCAAGCTTGCGGTCTTCCTTCGTCTCGACAACATCCCCCTTCACCGGCTGGGTGAAGCTGGGCCAGCCAGTGCCGGAATCGAACTTGGCGTCCGAGGAGAAAAGCGGCTGGCCGCACGCGACACAGCGATACATCCCTTCGGTGTGGTTATCCCAGTACTTGCCGGTGAAGGCAGGCTCGGTGCCTTCCTGCCGGGTGACACGGTACTGCTCGGGGGTCAGCCGCTCGCGCCATTCGGCGTCGGAGAGCTGCTGCCAGTCGGTTGTTTCGTCAGGGGTATTGGGCATGGGTGAAACCTTTAGACGGGTTGGACGGCTGGACGGCTGGACGGCTGGACGGCTGGACGGCTGGACGGCTGGACG
>CBINCZ010000433.1:0-2427 GCA_966249295.1 uncultured Gemmatimonadales bacterium | reverse complement strand
CGCCCGGTTCGAAATAGAGCACAGCATCGGGGGGAAAATAGTGTGCCGTGGCCAGGGTACGCGAGGCGATGGACGGAATGCCGAGCGCGGCATACTCAAGCAGCTTGGTGGGAAGCGAAATGCTCATGGCGGGGCCGGCGCGCTGGGGCACAACGCCAGCGTCCACGTCCTCCAGCTGCCTCGGCACGTCGGTCACCGGAACGAGCCCGCGCCGGAACTCTACCGCGTCATCGACGCCAAGTTCCTGCGTGAGGCGCTGGACGGCGTCCATCGCGTCGCCATCCCCGATGATCCGCAGCGCCAGCCGCGGGCGGGTGCGGCGAGCCAGTTCCAGCGCGCGAATCGCGAGATCGAGACCGTGACGGTGCGCCACTGTCCCATGGGACGCGAGCCGAAAATGCCGGGGATCGGGCGTCCGCGCGAGGGGCCGGAAGATGGCCGGATCGGGCGCGTTGAGGATGGTGGTGATTTTTTCCGGCGGGATCCGGTTCTGCACCAGCCGCGCCCGGTGGGGCTCCTGCACCGCCAGGACGTGTGTCGCGGCGCGCGCCGACCAGCGCTCGGCCAAGCGCAGCCCCGCCACGATGGCCCGAGCGCCACTCGGGAACTTCTCCTCGAACAGCTCGGGCATGGCGTCGTGGATGTCGAGGATGACCGGAACGCCCCGCCAGCGAGCTGGCAGCGCAGCGAAGGCGAGGAAATCCGGCATGGTATTGACGTGGACCAGCGCGAACGGGGCCTGCGCATGCAGCGCCGCGAGCCGCCGCGCGGCTGCCGCAAAGAAGCGCAGGTACGCGAGCCAGTATGCAGACTGCGCTCCCCGATGCCGCGAGAGGTCGAGTCCATGCACGCGCACCCCATGCAGCGTTTCCTGGGGTGCGGCGCCCGGCGCACGGAGGCTGATGACGTCGACCCGGGCACCGGCCTGCACCAGTGCCTCGCACATCCGTCGCACGCGGGGATCACTGGCGTAATGGGTATACGCGATGGAGCAGACCGCGATATCCCGCAGTTCGGGAAGCTCGTTCATCCGACTGGACGCCGGGGCCTCGCCAGACCGCGCCGACGGACCGGGACCCGCTGCATGAGCGACTAGCGGCCGAAGAAGGACCGGATCGCATCTGCGATGCGTCCGACCTGGCTCTCGGTAAGCTCCGGATACATTGGGAGGCTCAGCAAGGTCGCGGCGGTCCGTTCGGTCACCGGCAGGCTCCCGGGACCCAGCCCCATGCCGCGATACGCCTCCTGCAGGTGCAGTGGCAACGGATAGTGAAGTCCAGTTGCGATCTTCCGCTCGCCCAGCGCCTGCTGCAGCTGGTCTCGTCGTTCGGTGCGAATCACGTACAGGTGGTAGACATGCCTGGCGTAGTCGGCCTCGACCGGCAACTGGATCTCGGCAATATCAGCGAGGGCATCCCGGTACCACGCCGCCGCCCGCCGCCGGCCCTCGTTCCATGCGGCCAGGTGCGGAAGCTTGATTCGCAGGAAGGCGGCCTGGATGGCGTGCAGGCGGCCGTTGTACCCCTCGATATCGTGGTAGTACTTGCGAGACTGCCCGTGCTCGCGGAGCCGACGCACCGCAGCCAGCAATTCCTGATCATTGCCCGTAACAGCACCGCCCTCACCGCACGACCCCAGGTTCTTGCCGGGATAGAAGCTGAACGTGGCGAGGTCGCCCATCGATCCCGCCACCCGGCCACGATACTGCGCGCCGTGCGCCTGCGCCGCATCCTCCACGACCCAGAGGCCGTGCTTGCGGGCGATGGCAAGAATCGCGTCCATGTCCGCCGGCTGGCCGTACAGGTGCACCGGCACAATGCCGACCGTCCGAGGGGTCAGGGCCGCCTCGACTGCGGCCGGGTCGAGCGTCATGGTGTCATCCATGATGTCGACGAACCGCACCCGGCCGCCCGCCTGCGTGATTGCTTCTGTGGTGGCAATGAAGGTGTGACTCGGGGCGATCACTTCATCCCCAGGTTGCACATTCAGCGCCTGATAGGCAAAGCGCAGGGCATCCGTGCCGCTATTGACCCCCACTGCGCCAGCACACCCCGCGAAATCCGCGAACTCGCGCTCGAATCCCTCCACTTCACTCCCGCCCACGAAGGCCGCGGCCCTGACGGCACGGCGAAAAGCCTCCACAAGTTCCTCCTCGAGGGGGCGGTGCTGGGCGACGAGATCCAGAAAAGGTATGGGCTGCACTGACTGCGCGGGCGTGCGGGTCGACGTCATGAATGTCCACCAGGATCGCGAAGGTGATTGGTTGTGAGGGCCGGCCGTGGGGTTACGGACATCGGATCAGGGCAGCTCGCCCATGACACGGGCCGGGTTGCCCGCCACGATCGTCCGCGGCGGCACGTCACGCGTGACGACGGAGCCCGCGCCGACCAGAGCGCCTTCCCCGATCGTCAGGCCCGCCAGGAGCAC
>CBINCZ010000432.1:0-2432 GCA_966249295.1 uncultured Gemmatimonadales bacterium | reverse complement strand
AGTCGCAGCTGCAGAACAAGCTGAAGGCCATGGAAGTGCTGCGCGCGCGGCTGCTGGACCGCATGATCGCGGAACAGGAGGCGGCGCGCTCGCAGGAACGCCGCGCCATGGTGGGCACTGGCGACCGTTCTGCCAAGATCCGCACCTACAACTTCCCGCAGAGCCGGGTGACGGACCACCGCATCAATTTTTCGGTGCACAACCTCGCCGACGTCATGAACGGTGATCTCGACCAGCTGGTGGATGCCGTGCGGCTTGCCAGCCGGGAGGAGCAGTTCGGCAATGCGTGAGTCGCCATCGCTCTCGGTACGCGAGGTCGTGGACGATGGCGCGCGCTGTCTCGCCGCGGCCGGCGTGCCTGAGTCCCGGCGGGAAGCCGCGCAACTCTGGGAAGCGGCCAGTGGCGGGGGGTACGGCAGTGCGTGGCGGCGCAGCTCTGATGTCCCCGCCGCCGATGCGCTGGCCCGGTTTCGCGCCCAACTGGATCGTCGCGCGGCAGGCGCGCCATTGGCGCATGTGCTGGGCGAGTGGAGCTTCCGGCACCTGGAACTCACTATCACTCCGGATGTGCTGATTCCTCGGCCGGAAACCGAGGGGCTGGTGGACCTGGTGCTCGCCCGGGTGCGGCAGGGCCGCGTGGCGGACCTCGGCACCGGCTCGGGCTGCATTGCACTGGCGCTCGGATCGGAAGGCAGCTTCGAGCAGGTGGTCGCCGTGGACGCCAGTGCCGCTGCACTGGCAGTGGCGCGGCACAACGCGGGACGCTGCGGAGTTCAGCTGGACTTGATCCGCGCGGACTTCGGCAGGTCGCTGGCCGAGGGCGTATTCGACGCAGTCGTGTCCAATCCACCCTATCTTTCGGAGGCGGAGTACGCCGGACTCGACCCGTCGGTGAAGCACTTCGAGCCGCGCCTCGCGCTGGAGAGTGGACCGGACGGACTGATGGCCACTCGCGCCGTGATCGCGGATGCGGCACGGGCACTCCGGCCCGGCGGCTGGCTCGCCGTCGAAATCGATGCCACGCGGGGCCCGGACTCGGCCCGCCTGGCGCAGGACGCCGGCCTCGCCGGCGTGACCATTCACCAGGATCTGTTCGGTCGCGAGCGTTTCCTGCTGGCGCAAAGGAGCTAGACATGATCTGGGACAAGGCCCAGGAACTCGGACGCTTGATCGGGCAATCGGCGGAATATCAGGCCATGCGACGCGCGGAGAGCGCGCTGCGCGAGGACCAGGAGACGGTCGCGCGGCTCGATCGTATCCAGCAGCTGGCCCGCCAGGTGGACCAGGCCATCGCGCAAGGCCAGATGCCCGACCAGGCGGTGGCGGAGAGCTACGAGACGGCTGTGCGGGAGCTCGAAACCAGCGCCAGCGGCCAGTCCTACGTGGTGGCGCGCACGAACTTCGACAAGCTGATGGCCAAGGTGAACGAGCAGATCAGTCAGGGCATCGAGAAGGGCGCGACCAGCAGTATCATCACCCTTTCGTGAGCCGCGGCCTGTTCATCGTCATCGAGGGTCCCGAGGGCGCCGGCAAGAGCACGCTCGCTTCGGCGCTTGCCGACCGGCTCCGGCAGGCCGGCCACGACGTGGTGCCGGTCCGCGAACCGGGCGGCACGGGGCCGGCGGAGCTGGCGCGCCAGGCCCTGCTCGATCCCTCGTCGGACCTCGATCCCGAAACTGAACTCCTGTTCGTCGCCGCAGCCCGCGCCCACCTGGTGCAGGCGGTCATCCGTCCGGCGCTGGAGGCGGGCCGCACCGTCGTGTCTGACCGGTACGATCTTTCCACCATGGCGTACCAGGCCGCCGGCCGCGGCCTGCCGGCCGACATGGTCACCGCGGTGAATCGCACCGCGACCCGCGGCCTCACGCCGGACCTGGTCCTCGTGCTCGATGTCCCTCCCGCTGAAGGCCGGCGGCGCCAGCTTGCCGTCGGGAAGGGAACCGACCGCTTTGAGCGGGAGGATGCTGCCTTCCACGAACGAGTGCGCGCGGCCTATCTGGCGGCGCGGGGCGAGGGGACGGTGCACATCGATGCCACGGCGGCCCCGCAGGCGGTCCTCGACGCGGCCTGGGCGGCCGTGCAGGAGCGGTTGGCCGCGCGCGGCGCCGGTCGCGATTAGAGTTCAGCAAGGGCTGGCGCAGGAGCCGGCCCGGCAAGGCGTCTCTGGAGGTAGAACATCATGAAGCATCGCTGGGGTCTCATCGGCGCGGTGGTTGTGCTCTCGTTTGCGAGCGGCGGGTTCCTGCTGCAACGCTCGGTCGAGCGCGCCATGGCACTGTCCGGAGACGGGTTGTTCAGCAACGTCATGTCCCACGTGGCCCGGTTCTACGTGGACTCGATCCCGCCGGACTCGCTCTACCGCAATGCCACCGACGGCATGCTGCAGGAGCTGCAGGATCCCTATTCCGTGCTGCTCACGGGTGAGTCCTACC
>CBINCZ010000431.1:0-2448 GCA_966249295.1 uncultured Gemmatimonadales bacterium | reverse complement strand
TCTGGCCCCAACGCAGACCAGGCGCCGTTGCCCGACGAGTTGATGTCGCCGACATCGACGTTATCGCCGTCCTGCGGCTCCGGAAGAATCGAGACGACATAGACGCCGGGGCCGGGGACCCATTGCACCGACGTCGCGGTGACGGCCGCATCGGGGCGCACTTCTCCCAGGATTATTCCGTTGTCGTTGATGTGCCGGGCCAGGCCGCGACAGGATCCCGCCGGCAGCGGAAGCGAGACCGGTTCAGTTGATGAGGACGTCCAGAGCACCGGCACCCGCAGGCATCCACCTGTCACAGTCCCGACGATCTCACCGCCATTGTTGATTCCGTAGGCCCGTGACTCGCCCGAAGGGGCGGGAAGCTCGACATAGGTGGCTCCGTCGCCGGCGGAGCCCCCGCCCGAACCGCCAGCGCTGTGACCCTTCTTCAAGTCGGGCCCACCCGGCGCAGTCACGGCTGATTCGCATCCCAGGGCAAATGCCGCGGCACTCGCGAGACGGACCATTTGGGTGATTGCACGCATGGCTTGCCCCTTTCTCTCGGATGGGCGGGATGGGCAGGATGGGCGGGCGATGCAGGGTTGGCTCCGACCCGCGCAGCCTGCCCATCTTGCCCATCCTGCCACTCACATCAAGCCCTCATCCTCCACCCGCCACAGTTCCAGTGAGATCCTGCCAGTTACGTAGAGAACCCGCCTGCCGTCCGGACTCAGCCGCACCACTCCATGCACGCCGGGCATCACCAGCTTCGGGATGCCGCCCTCTACCGGCACCTGCCAGATCTCCGGCACTCCCGCCTCGTTGCCGCGCCGAAAGGCGATGAAGAGCACGTCGCGCTCGTCCGGCGTGAAGCCGACCACGTTCGCGTTCGACCGGAGCGGAATCGGCAGCGACTCGGCGGGCTGGGCGAGGACGCCGTGCGATGTCCCCGTGCGCAGGTCCACTACCTGCGGCTCGAACCAGCCGGGGCAGCAGGGTCCCGCGATGATCAGGAGCCGGGTACCATCGGGCGAGGTCACCAGGCGCTTGTCGCCCGGGATCCTCCAATTGGCCGGCGCCGAGTAGAGCGTGCGCTCGGCGCCGGTAGCGAGATTGTGTGCCACCACATGCCAGATCCAGCCCGGCGGCGGTGGGTCGGTTTCGGCGTCAGGCACGAAATACATCTCGCGCCCGTCACGCGAGAAGGCGGGGATCTGGTGGGTGCCTCGCGCAAGCGGCGTGAGGGCGCCGGACCGCAGGTCCATCCGGAAGAGGCTGCTGCCCCGCTCCTGGCGGCTGGTCCGCAGGATGAGCGACGCGCCGTCCGGACTCCACACCGACCCATCCAGCCCCGGCAAGTCGGGCTGGAGCACGCGCACCAGCGCTCCATCGGCCGAGCGGATGGTGATGCTGGCCGGGCCGGTCAGACTGCCATTGCCGCCACCAAGGGTGATGTAGGAGATGTAGCGCCCATCGGGTGACCAGGCGGGCACGTAGTAGGCCTCGCCCGGCCGTTTCGTGGCCGACACCGGCGGCGAGCGAAGCGCGCCCGTCGCCGGATCCCACGCCGCCATGAAAAGGTCCTTGTCACCCGACGACACGGCGTAGAACAGCGTCCCATGGTTCGCGACCCGGAGGCCGAAGGAGCGCCAGAGATCCCTGAGCACGAGCGTCGGTTCGCCGGTGACGGCGCCGTTGCGCACCGCCCGGGTCCACACCGACGGGCTCCCGTTCTGTCGGAATAGACGATTCGCCTGCCGCTGTTGGTCCAGCCGATGAGATGGATGCCCGGCTCATCCGAGACCGCGATCGTTTCCCGGCCGTCGGCCAGTGACAGGATCCTGATCGAACGGCTGCCGTCATCCTGTTCGAACGACATCTCGTACGCCAGGTAGCGCCCGTCCGGCGAAACACGGACCTCGTAGGGCGGGCGCCAGCCATCGAACTGCCTGACCGTGACAGGCCGGCCGCCCCGCACCGGGACCCGCACGATCACGCCACGATGGGTGCTGTCTTCGGTGGTGCGGGCCAGGACCGCGCTGCCGTCCGGCATCCAGTCGTCCACGAGGAGCGGCATGGTGCCCTCGCGGTCCACGTAGAGCGGCGCGGAGGCTGCCGAGTCCAGCGGCATGACGCGCAGCTCGACGAGGTTGGCGGTCTGCTGGTACCAGGTGAAGGCAATGGAGCGGCTGTCGGGCGAGAAGACCGCGCTCAAGGCGTAGCCATCATGTGCCCACGGGAGACTGTCGGTAAGCACGCGGGAAGCGCCGGTGGCGAGCTCGCGCACCGCGAGCCCGCCCGTGTGCGGATCGGTGTACGCCAGCAGGCGTCCGTCCGGTGAGGGCCCGCCAGAGAGATCGACGCCGGGGCCCGACCAGATGCGGCGCGGGAGATCGGGCGGCGTGCCGGCCACCAGCAGTGTCAGGGCAATGAATGGGCCAGCACGCACGCGGCGATTCCTCGGAGCAG
>CBINCZ010000430.1:0-2471 GCA_966249295.1 uncultured Gemmatimonadales bacterium | reverse complement strand
AGCCGTCTAGCCGTCTAATCGCCGCCTCGATCTCCACCAGTTCCACCGGCTTCGCCAGGACGCGATCGGCGGGCACCGGCAGCACGCCCTGCAACTGGCTGAGGTCGCCTGAAAGCAGGATGACCCGCGCAAGCTGGCCGGGACGGCTCCGGGCAAGTTCAGCACAGAACGCGGCGCCATCCATGCGCGGCATCCGGAGGTCCGCGATGATCGCGTCGACTTCGTGACGATCCAGCTCCGCCAGCGCCTCGATCCCGTCTGACGCCTCACGCACGCTGGCGCCACGCCGGCTCAGGAAGCGGGCAATCGGGGAGCGGACAACTTCTTCATCATCTACCAGCAGGATGCGCAGTCCGTCCAGTGAGCTTACGGCGGCCGGGGGCTGCGGCGTGGCGGGCCGGGCAATTCCATTCAGCGTTTCCGCTTCGGCCAGTGGCAGGCTCACCACGAAGCGCGCACCGGTGGCGGCCGGCTCGTGCACCAGGTCACCGCCCAGCTCGCGGATGATCTCGCGCGAAATGTAGAGTCCCAGGCCGGTGCCGGAGGCGCCCTTGGTCGAGGTGAAGGGGTGGAACAGACGGCTCCGCATTTCGGGCGCGATCCCGGCACCCTTGTCGGTGACGGCGATGACCGCCTGCTCACCGGCCCGCCAGGTTTCCACCAGGAGCAAACGCGGTGGTGGCACCAGGGCAAGCGAGTCGAGCGCGTTGCTCAGCAGGTTCACGATCACCTGCTCCAGCCGCACCGCCGCCCCCCGCGCCGGCGGCAGCTTGTCATCGAGCCGCATCTCGAACTCGATTTCCTCCACGCCGAACCGGTAGGACACCAGGTCCACGGCGCTGCGCACCACTTCATTGAGCGACACCGCCGACGCGAGCGGCTCGCGCGCGCGCACAAACCGCAGCAATCCCGACAACAGCTTCCCGGCCCGCCGCGCCTGACGGCGGATCTGGCCCAGCTCCACCCGCAGGTCGTGCGGGAGCGCGGGATCCTCGAGTCGAGTATCTGCCAGCGCGGCAATGGCCATGAGCGGGTTGTTGACCTCGTGGGCCACGCCCGCGACCAGCTCGCCGGCGGCGGCGAACCGCCCCTGCTCCGCGGCGCGCGCCCGCAGCACACCGGTCATGTCATTGAAATGGGCGGCGAGGTGGCCGAGCTCGTCGTAGCGTCGCACCCGCACGGTGGTATTGAGCTCGCCGGCGGAGACGGAATCGAGGCCGGCTTCGAGGTCGCGCAGTGGCTGGCGCACGCGGCGATGCACCACCACCATCAGCACGATCAGCAGCAGTACGCCCAGCGCCATCCAGGCAATCATGGTTCGCACGGCCCGCTGCAGTGCGTCGCTGAGCTGGGCTTCGCGATTGGCGAGCCCGCGCAGTCCCACCTGTTCGGCCGACACCAGCACCAGCCCCATCTCGGCATGCAGCGAATCGGCGATGCCCAGCGCGCGGGTCGCCGCATCATTACGGCCAACGTCCGCCTGGGCGACACTCTCGTTCAGGCGGGTCTCGATTTCTGCCTGGAGCACGCTGGTGCGCGCCAGCAGCTCGCGCAGCTCCAGCGGCGCCTGGGACAGCAAGGGCGAGGAAGCGGCCGCCGGCGTGGCGAGCGCCGCACGCACCCGCTCCCGGGCCAGCGAATCATCACTCAGGATGCCATGGCGGGCCTCGACCATCAGCGCCTCGGTGCGGCTGGCACGCTCGGCGATCTGCCCGAAGAGCTGAAGCATGGGGATGGTTTCGGCGCGAAGCCGAGCGGCGCGCGGCGCGACCGTCGCGCCGATGTACGCAGTCAACCCGACGACATAGAGAATGATGCAGAGGACGGCCAGGAGACTCAGGCTTCGGAGACTCAGGCCCGCCCGGGGCTGCACTGAGGAGCCGGGCGCCCCGGCTTCGCTCAGGGCCGCCACTCGGCCTCGGCGCGGCCATCCCGTATCCGGGTCATCACCATGCGGGAAAGGGGAGGTTCGTTGAACGCGATGGGACCAGTCACCCCCTGATAGGGTGGCTGGGTGGTACCCAGCGAACGGAGCCAGGTCCACACTGCGTTCCGGCTCACGCCGGCTGCCTGGATGGCCGCCGCACTCAGCATGATGCCGTCGTAGACGTAGGCATCTGCCGGCTCCGGATCTCGCCCATACAGCTGGCGGAATCGCCGGCTGAACTCCATCGCCGCACTGTCTCCCGGCTGGGCCACCCAGAACGACACCACGTGCATGCTGGCGAGGATCGAGTCGCCCAGCGCAGCCAGGCGCTCAGGCACCATCGCCCCGTCACCCACCACGATCTCGGCGCGGGGAATCATCTCGTGCAGGGCGCGGGCGATCTCGATGGTCGCGGTCGCGCGTCCCGCGATCACGAACGCGTCGGAACGGGCGCGCTGCAGGCTCGAGCGCACCAGCACCTGGAACGGCCCGGTCTCACTGAACGGGACCTTGTCGGCGACCTGGATACCGCGACTCGACAACG
>CBINCZ010000429.1:0-2495 GCA_966249295.1 uncultured Gemmatimonadales bacterium | reverse complement strand
ACCAGCGTCCCCGGCACCGCAGCAGCCCGGGTCATGACGGCATCAACGAAGGCGGGCAGCGGGCGCAGGCCGGAGATCGGGAAGTTCTGCTGTGCGCGCAGGGTCTGGATACCGTAAAGCGCATCGGCTGGAACCTGCATCTCGCCGAGGGGGTCACGTTCGGTGCGGGTAGCGTCGGTCATGGAGCAGTCGTTTCCTTGCGTTTTGGCCATGGGAATCTAACACGGCGGAAGGTCCCGTCCCTGAACCAGGCCCGCGCCACAAAAGCCGCGCCCAGCAGCACACCGACGCCGCTGGAATAGAACCGCCACCAGAACAGCGTGGCGCCGCCGAGTTCGCCGGCAGCCCCACCCAGGAGGCCGAGATCCACAACCCCGGCGCCGGAAGGTGTGGGCAGCACCAGTTGGGCGTATAGCAGCACGAACGAGGCGAAGAAGAGCGGCCCCAGCGCCATGCCGGACCCCGCGGCTGACGCTAGAGCCACGAGCATGCCGGTGCGAGTAACCAGGTTGATGACGGTCATCGGCACGCTGGCCGCGATGGGCCAGCCCGGCATCCGGCGCCAGTAGACGCGCACCCGCCGAATCGAGCGGCGGGCATGGGCCACCGCCGCGTGGCTCGCCGCCCGCCGCGCTACGAGCCACGCCACTCCACTCGCGAGCCCCACCACCACGATCCAGATCCACGCTTCGGCCGCCGCCGCCCGGAGTCGCGGCAAGGCCGCGTCAAGCCACTCCGGCGCAAAGCTCCATCCGAGCGCCACGGCGGCGACCAGGACGACCGGCCACACGGCAAGGATTTCAACACTGATGGCGACAAAGGCAGCCGAGGCGGGCACGCCAGCCCGGAGCATGCCCCAGAGCCGCGCCGGTTCGCCGCCGATGCGCATCGGCGTCACCGCGCAGGCGGCGTCGCCAACCGCGTTGATCTCGATCGCCTGGTTGAAGGTGATGCGCGTGCCAATGTCCCGGAGCAGCCATTCGATGCGCCAGGCGCGCGCCGCCATGTCCAGCAGCACACACACAATGCAGAGCAGGTGGGCATCGAGCACGGAAATCATGCGTATGCCCCTGCCTTGAGCCGCGCGTGAATCGCGAAGAGGCGATCGAAGACGGTGCTCCACTGGTGGTGCCGCTCGACGTGCTCCCGCGCCGCCGCGCGCATCCCGGCTCCTGAACCCAGCAGCTGGTCGACCATGGTTGCCATCGCTGCTCCATCGCCCAGCGGCCACGTGCCCCCACACCCCGCCCGACGCACCGCATCGGCGACGGCGCCGGCATCCACGGTGAGCACCGGCGTTCCGGCCGCCATCGCCTCGTGGGCCGAGAGCCCGAACGTTTCGGCCGGGCCGGGCGCGAGATAGAGGTCGGCCGCGGCATAGAGGTCCGCGAGCCGCTCACGATCCGCCTCGAATGGTACGACCCGGACGCGCGCACCGGCAGCGGCCCGCAAGGCATCGTCCTGTGGACCTGCCCCGGCCAGCACCAGGACCGCATCGCGAGTGCGCACGTCCCGCCATGCCCTGACCACCGCATCCAGCTGTTTCTCGGCGGTGAAGCGCCCGGTGTAGAGCACAACAGGCGCATCCGGCAACGAGAGACGATGCAGCGTGGCAGCCCGGGCTGCCCGCCGGCAGGGATGAAATGTCTCGACATCGACGCCGAGCGGGACCACTTCCACGCGCTCGATACCATAGCCATGAAGATCACGACGGACTGATTCGCTCCCGGCCAGCACGAGGTCAACCCGCCGTGCGATGGCGCGAACGTAACGCATCGCCACGCCGGCGGCGCCGCGCCGAACCATCGGGGACGCGTGCCCGCCCGGAGCGATGATGCGAGGCAGGTGAGCGTGGAAATACCAGGCAAGGGGAATCCCGAGTCTGCGGGCTGCGCCCCCTGCCACCCAAGGTGCACCGTACGCGCTACCGATCTCTACCACATCGGGACGCTCGTGCTCCATGATGGACGCGACCGCCGCCCGGTCGAGCAGGACGCGATAGGTATCCTGGAACGGAATACGGGGCGATCGGATGCGATAGACCCGGGTGCCTGCGTCCGACCGGACCAGGTTCGCGCCGTGGGGCAGGAGAAACGACTGGCGGAGCGCGTCATGCTGCATGACATGGCGTGCCTTCTCATGCAGATAGGTGCGCACGCCGCCACTGTCCGGACCGTAGTACTCGCTGATGTCCATCGCCGCGAGCCGGGCGGCGGGACGCTCGAGCGGCGGCAGGCGCCGCGTGTCAAGCCGGGCTGCGGTGCCAACCGCGAAGACCTCGGGCGCTGAAGCGACCATGGGCATCAGTCAGAGCAATCGCCCAGCGGATAGACCGTGCCGCAGTTGGGACAGGGGTTCTTGCAGCCGGACGGCGTGGCAGCGACGGGGAAACCGCAGCGCTGGCACATAGGGATGGGCGAGATGGGCGGGATGGGCAAGCTGGGCGAGGCGGGTGAGCGGACCGGCCCATCCTGCCCATCTCGCCCATCCCGCCC
>CBINCZ010000428.1:0-2511 GCA_966249295.1 uncultured Gemmatimonadales bacterium | reverse complement strand
CATGGCCCTCATCCCGCTCGAGGTCTACTTCGCGAGGGGCAAGGCCAAGGTCCGGCTCGCGCTGGGCCGGGGCAAGAAGCAGCATGACAAGCGCGAGACATTGAAGCGGCGCGAGGCCGAACGGGAGGCCGCCCGCGCCATGTCGGAGAGGTTGCGATGATCGCTGGATGCCTGCTGGCGCTGGCCGCCATGAACGCGTCACCGTCCACCATCACGCTGGCCACGGCCAAGGGCGAGCTGGTCCTGCCGGTGCGCAGCGACGACCAGGGCGCACCGGTGTTGTACGCGTCGCCGGTTGTGCTGGCGCTGGGCGGCACCATCAAGGTGTCCGGTGCCTGGGCCGACGTCACGCTCTCGGGGCAGCCGCTCCGCCTGCTGATTGGCGCGCCATTCTACCTCCGCAACAACCACGTGCGCCCCATGGCCGGCCGCGTCGTGCTGCTGCGCGACACGCTCTTCGTGCCGCTCTCGTTTGTTGCCGAAGAACTGCCCCGGCTCTACTCGGAACGCTTCCGCTGGGACGCGGGTAACGCCCGCCTGATCGAAACCGGCTGGAAGCCGCGCCCGGGTGCGACCGACAACGGCTCGGTCGTCATGACTGCAGTGCCCAACGGCCCTTACACCGGCGCCCGGCTGCCCAATGGCCTGCGCCCCGGCCACCTGGTCACCGTCGATGCCGGGCACGGCGGCAACGACCCCGGCAATCCCGGAATGTTCTTCCCCCGGGGCCTCAAGGAAAAGGACGTCACCCTGCAGATGGCGCTGCTGCTGCGCGATGAGCTGGAAAATCAGGGCATCAAGGTGCGCATGACCCGCACCACTGACGTCCGGCCCAACCTGTTCAAGCGCGCCCCGATGTGCGGTGCCGACTGCGACATCTTCGTGAGTCTCCACGTCGATGCGCTGGACCCGCGGCGTGCGCCCAACTATCGCTCGGTCTCCGGGTTCTCCACCCTGATCATCGGTGAGGAGAACACGGAAGACGCCGACCGCGTGGCCCGGATGGAAAACGAGGCGGTTCGCTACGAATCGGCGGCGGACCAGGCGCAGGCCAATGACCTCGCCTTCCTGCTGCGGGACCTGCAGATGAACGAGTACCTGCGGGAATCCGCACGAGCGGGCGCGCTGATCCAGGAAACGCTGGGCAAGGTGCACACCGGCGTCAACCGCGGCGTGATCCAGTACAACAACCTCGCCGTGCTCAATACCGCCCGCCGTCCTGCCGTGCTGGTGGAAATGGGTTACAGCACCAACAAGTCCGATGCCGCCCTGATGACCACGCCGTCCTCGCAACGCCGACTTGCGCATGCCATCGCCGAGGCGCTGGTGCAGTACCTCAGGGAATACGAGCGCCGCACCGGCGAAGCCCCGGCAGGAGCCACGCAGTGAAACACCCCGTCCGACCTGTCCGCCCCGTCCGGCTGGTCCGACCAGTCGTGCTCGCCCTGCTCGCACTGCTCCCCGTGTCATCCTGTGCCTACTACAACGGGATGTACAACACCCGGAAGTTCACCCACGAGGCCGAGAAGGCGGAGCGCGAAGGCCGCACCATCGACGCGAGCACCGCATGGGGCCAGGTCACCGTCAAGGCCGAGACCCTCCTGGCCCGGCACCCGGACAGCAAGTACGCCCCGGAGGCCCGGGTCCTGATGGGCCGTGCCTATGCCAGGCTGGGCGACTGCACTTCCGCGCGCGCGTCACTCGAGCCGGGCCTCGGCATGATCCAGGATTCGGTGCTCGAGCGTGAGGGCCGGCTGGCACTGGCGCGCTGCCTGGTGCGCCTGGGCGAAGCCCGGCGGGCCGTCCCGATGTATCAGCGGCTCTACCAGTCGGCCTCCGACAGCCAGCGGACAGCCCTGCGGCCGGAGCTGCTCACCGCACTCCAGCAGGCCGGGGACTGGAGCGATGCCCTCGAGCTGGCCGCCGACTCGACGACGGCCACGCGACGCATGCGCCTCCTGCTGTTGGCCGGTGCCGGGCGGGAAGACCAGATGCTGGCGCTGGCCGATAGTCTCGCTGCCGATGGCGATACCCTGGCGCCGTGGGACTCCGCCAGCGCCGTGGCCGGGCGCTCCGATCCCAGGGCGGGATCGCGCGTGGTGGAGGCCATGCTGCAGCTGCCGTCGCTCAAGCCCGAGCGGCGTGCACGTGTGCTGCTGGCTGACGCGGCGAGGCTCGAGCCGCTGGACAGCGGCCAGTCGATGCTCCGCCTGCGCCAGGTGCTCGATGTCGGCCCGCCGGCCGAACTCGCGGCCCGCGCCCGGCTCGAGATGGTCCGGCTGCGACTCCGTCACGCCGCAAGCCTGGCCGACCTCGATCCGATCGCCACCGATCTCAAGCGCGAGACAGAGGACTCGCCGCTTGCGGCAGAGGCGCGCATCCTGGCTGCGGTCGAGGTCGAGGTCGGGGGTGTCGAGGGTGGCGAGGGCGCCGCCGGCGTCGTCGCTCATGGTCCATTCGCCGGCCGCCCGGGCGCGCGAGGCGGTGAAGCGGATCGTGGCCAGGACCCCG
>CBINCZ010000427.1:0-2513 GCA_966249295.1 uncultured Gemmatimonadales bacterium | reverse complement strand
GAACGGCACGTACGCGCCGTTTGCCAATCTGGTCCGGCCTGAAATGCGACCATAGCCTGCGACTCCAGGCGGCGACGGTCCATGCCGCCGCCTCGCGTGGTCACGGAACGGCGGTATCGTTAGCAGACCCCTTCAGGAGGCTGGCAATGTCCCGTGAGATGCTCGGAGTGGTCTGCGGACTGACGTTCGGTCTCGTCAGCGTGGCCACCATGCTGCCGCTTGCGTTCCCCGATAAACGAACCGCATTGACCGCCGCCTTCGTGGATCGCTTCGCCATCGGGTTCGTCATTGCGGTCGCCGGCGTAACGTGGCCCGGCTGGCTGGCAGGCCTGTTCTTCGGCCTGCTGCTCAGCTTGCCCTCAGCCATTGTCACCAAGGCCTGGGCGCCCATCCTTGGCATGGGCGCGGTCGGCGGCATGATCATCGGACTGGTCGTATAGCCATAAGGGGAGCAATTGCATGGCCGTACTTCGCATGGACAACATCGGCATCGTGGTGGAAGACCTCGATGCCGCCGTGACGTTTTTCACCGAACTTGGGCTTACCCTCGAAGGCCGCATGCCAATTGAGGGCGAATGGGCGGGTCGAGTCACCGGCGTCCGGGACCAGCGTGTCGAGATCGCCATGATGCGCACGCCGGACGGCCACAGCCGCCTCGAGCTCTCGCGCTTCCATGCCCCCGCCATCGCGTCCGATCACCGCATGGCGCCGGTTAACGCCCTCGGCTACCTGCGCGTCATGTTCGCGGTCGATAACCTCGACGACACCCTGGCCCGGCTCGGCAGGCTGGGCGCGACGGTGGTGGACGAAGTCGTCAACTACGAGAATGTCTACCGGCTCTGCTACATCCGGGGTCCCGAAGGGATCCTCCTCGGGCTCGCTGAACAGCTGGGGCAGCAGACCGAACGGGCAAACCCCGTAACCGAGCCCGGCGCGTAAGTCACCAGCCACTGCAAACGTTCCTGAACCGGGCGGCATCCAATTTTCTGGTGGACCTCGACCTCGACCCGTTCAGGAGCTCTGCCGTGCCCGGTATCCACCTTATGAAGCTCGTCGGCCCTGCGTGCGCAGCGTGGCTCGCCGGGTCGGCGACCGTCCACGTCGCCCTGGCGCCCTCTATTCAGCGCGTCGCAACCCTCCGAACGGCCCGGGCGGCCCATACCGCGACCGTGCTTCCGTCAGGGCAGGTGCTGGTGGCAGGAGGCATGGCGAATGGGGGCGGCGCCCTCGCCAGTGCCGAGCTCTATGACCCGGTCGGCCATACGATGCACATGCTGCCCGCCATGCAGGAGCGCCGACTCGACCACACGGCGACGCTGCTGCGGGATGGCCGTGTGCTGATTGCCGGCGGGTACAACGGCAACGACCTGGCGTCCCTCGAGATCTTCGACCCTTCGACGAATCGATTTCAGTTGGCAGGTTCGCTCATGGAGGGACGGAGCGGACATACAGCGACAGTCCTGTCTGACGGTCGCGTCCTGTTCATAGGGGGCGTGGGAAGAGGCTGGTCGTTCCTCTCGAGTGCGGAAGTGTACGATCCGGCGACCGGGCGGTCGGAGCCGGTCGGCTCACTCAGCGTCCCGCGCGAGAGCCACACTGCCACGCTGCTCCCGGACGGCCGCGTACTGGTGGTGGGCGGTCACGCCGGTCGGCGGCAGGACATGACGGTCTACGCGAGCGCGGAGATCTTCTCTCCCGCCTCCCGCAGCTTCGGACCTGCGGGGTCCCTCACGACCGCCCGTCACAAGCATGACGCCATCGGCCTCGCCGATGGACGAGTACTGGTGATTGGCGGTGCGGACCGCACCGATCGCAACTATTTCGCGACCACCGAGATCTATGACCCTCGGACCGGAACCTTCGCCACTGGGCCTGACATGGCCAGCCGGCGCTACAAGATTGCCGGCACATCAGTCCTGCTTCCGGATGGTGACGTGCTGGTCACCTCCGGCGCCCCGGCGGCCGAGCTGCTCGATGTCAGCAGCTTGAGATTTCGCGAAGTACCCGGCAGGCTGCCAGAGGCATATCGCTTCGCTGCTGTCACTCCCCTCCATGGCGGCGACGTGCTGATCACCGGCGGCTATTCGGACGGCAACCGGAATACGGATGGCGTGTGGCGGTTCAGAAGGTGAGGCGTCGGCTCGGCGGCTCGGCGAAGCGTCGTGGTGGTGCGACCGCGAGTGACACATCGCCGTCCTTCTGCCCGCACTGGCGCCGGTCCCTTAGAGGTGGAACATTGGTCAAGGCTCGCTGCGTGAGACGAGCCGCTGAAGCGCTGTTGCCGAATGATCCCGTCCATGGAGGGCAGCGTGATAGAGTGGGTCGTGCTGACTGTGTCACTCGGCATCCTTGTCGCGACCGTCGTCCGCTCGGGATTGGCGGGCAGCACCCGGGAGCCCCTCGCGTTCATCGCGATCGGCCTCACCTGCGGAAGCTTGCGCGGCGCGCTGGATCTGTCGGAAACGTCAGGGGCGGGGCTGGCACTGCTTATCGCTGAAATGGCGGCCGTCATT
>CBINCZ010000426.1:0-2532 GCA_966249295.1 uncultured Gemmatimonadales bacterium | reverse complement strand
CATGGTGGGGGCACTGGCGCTGGCGCCGGGCGACATCGCCCGCCGAGCCCGTCACCCCGGTGAAAACCGGGGCGAGCCACCCTGTGAAGACCTCCCCGCGCCCATCGCCGACCTCAAGCCCATGACCGACGGCATCCAGCCGATCACCGACGACGAGCGGCATCAGCGGATTGCCCGGGCCCAGGAGCTGATGAACCAGCAGGGTATCGGCGGGATCATCATCGAGGGGGGCAGCAGCCTCTACTACTTCACTGGAATGCGGTGGGGGCTCTCGGAGCGGCCGTTCGTCGGCGTGATTCCAGCCAAGGGAGACCTGGCCTGGGTCTGTCCCGCCTTCGAGGAAGAGCGGGCCCGAGAGCTGATCCGGTTCGGCAAGGACGTCCGCACATGGGAGGAAGACGCGAGCCCCTATCGCGTCATCGCCGGGATCCTGCGAGACCGGGGTGCCGGAACCGGCAAGATCGCGGTCGAGGAGCGGGTGCGCTTCTTTGTGATGGACGGCGTGCGGCAGGAGATGCCCGGCGCCACCTTCGTGAGCGGCACCCCGATTTCAGCCGGCTGCCGGATGTACAAGTCACCGGCCGAGATTGCCTTGATGCAGCGGGCCAATGATATCACGGTGGCCGGCATGAAGGCGGCCTTCGCCACGCTGAAGGAAGGCATGACGCCGCGGGAGTTCGGCGGCTATGCGCAGGCGGCGTTCCAGAGGCTGGGCGGCTCGAGTCCCTGGGCGCTGGTGGGCTTCGGCGAGTACACCGCGTTCCCGCACGGCAGCATCCAGCCCCAGAAGCTCAAGGAAGGTGACGTGGTGCTGCTGGATGCCGGTTGTGCCGTGCAGAACTACCAGTCCGATATCACTCGCACGACGGTGTTCGGCAAGCCCACCGCTCGACAGACCGAGATCTGGAACCTCGAACGCAAGGCCCAGGATGCTGCCTTCGCTGCAGCCCGGCTGGGCGCCACCTGCGGGTCGGTGGACGACGCCGCGCGCAAGGTTATCACGGACGCCGGATTTGGTCCCGACTACAAGGTGCCCGGCCTGCCGCACCGGACGGGACACGGCATCGGCCTCGACGGGCATGAGTGGACCAACTTCGTGCGCGGCAACACCACCAGGCTCGCGCCGGGCATGTGCTTCAGCGACGAGCCCACCATTGCCATCTATGGCGAGTTCGGTATCCGGCTGGAGGACTGCCTGCACATGACCGAGCAGGGGCCAAAGTTCTTCTCGGAGCAGGCGCCGGCGATCGACCGCCCGTTCGCGTGATCGCCCGTCCTCGCCTGATGGCGCCGGTGGCGCGCCGTACCGTGGCCGACCTCGCCGCCGAGGCCCTGCGCGACCTGATCCTGCGCGGTGATCTCGCCGAGGGCGAGCCGGTGCGGCAGGATGCGGTGGCGCTGGAACTGGGTGTAAGCCGGATACCGGTGCGTGAGGCGCTGCGACGGCTCGAGGCCGAGGGACTGGTGGAATTCAGCCCGCACTGCGGCGCCGTGGTTTCGTCGCTCTCGCTGGAGGAGATCACCGAGCTGTTCGACCTGCGGGCGCTGATCGAGGCATCATTGCTGCGGCGGGCAGTGCCACGCATGACGCGCGAGGTTGTTCGTCACGCCGCCGATGTGCTGGCCCGTTACGACGAGGCCTTCCGCGAACGGCGGGTGCGCGAATGGGCCGAACTGAACTGGGAATTTCACTCGGCGCTGCTCACACCGGCCGGGCGGAGTCGCACGCTGGCGCTGGTGCAGAATCTTCATCACCAGAGCGAGCGCTATACGCGGATGCAGCTGTCGCTCACCGCGGGCGAGTCGCGGGCGCACGCGGAGCATCGCGGCATCCTGGCAGCGGTACGCCAGGGCGACAGCGCCCTGGCGGCGCGGCGGGTCGCTCGCCACATCCGGGCCGCGGGCCGCCAGCTCACCGAATTTCTTCGCCGCCATCGAGCGGCATCAGGCGTCCAGAATGGAAGGCAGCAGGCATGACCGCAACCGTACTCCAGAATCATGTGGCCGGATCGCTGCGTCAGGGATCCGGCGACGGATTCATTACCGATCACAATCCCTCGGACCGCGATGACGTCATAGGCCAGGTGCCGGCCGGCACGCAGGACGACGCGCGTCATGCCGTCGAGGCGGCACAGTCCGCGCTCGCCGGCTGGCGCGCGCTATCGGGCCCGGCGCGCGCGGAGCATCTCTATCAATGGGCCGGGCTGATCGAGCAGGAACGGGAAGCGCTGGCGCAGGCCGTGGCCCGCGAGGTCGGCAAGCCGATCGGCGAGGCGCGGGGTGAAGTGAGCCGCTGCGTCGTGATCCTGCGCTACTATGCCGGCGAGGCGGTGCGAGCGGTTGGCGAGGTCGTGCCGGCCCAGGCCGCCGGCGCACTCCAATTTACCCTGCGTGATCCGCTGGGCGTCTGTGCGCTCATCACGCCGTGGAATTTTCCCGTCGCCATTCCGCTCTGGAAAGCGGCACCGGCACTCGCGTTCGGCAACACCGTCGTGCTGAAGCCCGCCGAGCAGTCGTCCCAGGTGGCCATCA
>CBINCZ010000425.1:0-2534 GCA_966249295.1 uncultured Gemmatimonadales bacterium | reverse complement strand
GCATGCCGGTGCTGGGCGACGCCCGCGAACGGTTCTCCATCAAGTTCTATCTCGTCGCGATGATGTTCATCATCTTCGACATCGAGACCGTCTTCATGATCCCATGGGCGGTCGCGTTCCAGCAGCTGCGCGACATCTCGGGGCTGCTGCTGGTCGAGATGCTGGTCTTCGTGGTCATCCTCGCGGTGGGCTTCATCTATATCTGGAAACGGGGGGCACTCGAATGGGATTGAGTAATCCCGGCCGGGTGGACGCCGGCAGTACCATGTCCATCGCGTCGCCCAACTGGGTGACCACGCGGCTGGACTTCCTCACCAACTGGGCCCGCGCCAACTCGCTCTGGCCGATGCCGTTCGGTACCGCCTGCTGCGCCATCGAGTACATGGCAACGGCGGCCAGCCGGTTCGACATCGCCCGCTTCGGCATGGAACGCCAGAGTTTCTCGCCCCGCCAGGCGGACGTCCTGATCTGCGCCGGCCGGCTGCCCTTCAAGCTGGCGCCGGTCATCCGGCGGATCTGGGACCAGATGCCCCAGCCCAAGTGGTGCATCTCGATGGGCGCATGCGCATCCACCGGCAACATCTTCGACAACTACTCGATGGTGCAGGGCATCGACACCATCATCCCGGTGGATGTCTACGTGCCCGGTTGCCCACCTCGGCCCGAGGGGCTGCTCTACGGCATTCTTCTCCTGCAGAAAAAGATCAGGGGCGAATCCGTGGCCGATCCCACCTTGCGCGAGGAACAGCTGGTGGGCCCCGACGGGCTGTTTCTCCCGCCGGAGCGGATCGACGAGCTCTCCGAGCCCTTCGGTAACTCCGTCTCACAGACCCGTTCGTCATGACAGCCGTCGCCTCGCCTGCATCCGCGGTGTCGCCGTCGGTGGCGGCGCTTCGTGCCCAGTTTGGTGATGCCATCGAGCGCGCTGAGGTGTCGTGTGGCGACACCATCGTCTATGTCGCCCGCGAGCGCGCGCACGAGATCCTGCAGTGGCTGAAGGACGCGCCGGACCAGCAGTTCGATTACCTCACCGACATCACGGCGGTGGACTACCGGGATCCGGAGCGGCCGCTTGAAGTGGTGTATCAGCTCCGGTCGCTGCGCCGGAAGGCCGATCTCCGCGTCAAGGTGGCGCTGCCCGACGAAAACCAGCTGGAAGTGCTGAGCGTGTGGGACCTCTGGAAAGGGGCCGACTGGCTCGAGCGCGAGGTGTTCGACATGTTCGGCGTGCGCTTTACCGGGCACCCTGACCTGCGCCGCATCCTGATGTGGGAGACCTACGCGGAGGGCTATCCGCTGCGGAAGTCATTCCCGCTGCGCGGCCACTTCAGCCGGGCGGAGCAGACCCGCCAGGCGCTCGCCGCCAATCCCGAAGCGCACTACTCGCTCGAGGAGCTGTCCATTGCCGAGGCCTTCGGGGAACTGCCGAAAGACATGCAGGAGCGGCTCGCCCGGGGCGAGCGGGGGTTCCTGAGATGAGCAGCACGCGGACAGTGGAGATGTCGCTTGCGACCCCCGGCCTCGACTCCGAGGGGCGGGTCCAGCGCGTGGCGCTTGGCCTCGCGGGCGAGAGTGGCGGCTTCGACGAGGAGTTCGGCGCCGAGCACCTGCTGGTGAATATCGGGCCGCAGCATCCGGCCACGCACGGCGTGCTCCGGCTGGTGCTGGAGCTCGAGGGCGAGACGGTCAAGCGCTGCATTCCCCATGTCGGCTACCTGCACTCCGGGTTCGAGAAGCAGGGTGAGTACCGGACCTACAACCAGATCATCCCGCTTACGGACCGCACCGACTACCTGGCGCCGATGGCCAACAACGTCTGCCTGGCGATGGCGGCGGAGAAGCTCCTTGGCATCGAGATCACTGAGCGCTGCCAGGTCCTCCGGGTGATTGCCTGCGAGATGAGCCGGATCATCTCGCACCTGGTCTGGCTGGGCACCACCGGCATCGACCTCGGCGCGTACACGCCATTCCTCTGGTCGTTCCAGGAGCGCGAGCGGGTCTACAACCTCCAGGAGGCGTGGACCGGCGCGCGGCTCACCCCCAGTGTCACCCGCGTTGGCGGGATGATGGCCGACATCCCTGATGGATGGGAGGATGGCCTCCGGGAATTCTGCCGCACCTTCCCCAAGACCCTGCGCGAGGTGGACACCATGTTCACCCGCAACGCCATCTGGTGCGGGCGCACGCAGGGCGTGGGCGTGATGACCTACGACGAGGCCATCAATTACTCCCTGAGCGGGCCCATGCTGCGGGCCAGCGGCGTGGACTACGACGTCCGGAAGGACCGGCCCTACCTGGGTTACGAGACCTACGATTTCGACGTGCCGGTCGGTGAGCACGGCGACGTCTATGACCGCTACCGGGTGCGCATGGAGGAGATGGCGCAGTCGGTCCGCATTCTGGAGCAGGCGCTCGACCGGCTGAAGCCCGGCCCGATCAACGTGGATGACCCGCGGGTCATCCTGCCGCCCAAGTCCCGCACCATGGGTGACATGGAAGCGATGATCTATCACTTCAAGCAGGTGATGGAAGGC
>CBINCZ010000424.1:0-2543 GCA_966249295.1 uncultured Gemmatimonadales bacterium | reverse complement strand
ATGACGGCCACTCCGTGACCGTCATTGACAACCTCAGCACCGGTTCGCGCGACAACCTCACCGAGGTCATGGACCGGATCAGCTTCATCGAGGGAGACATCCGGAACCCTGGCGACTGCGACCGGGCCTGCCAGCAGGTGGACATCGTGTTCCATGTGGCGGCCCTGCCCAGCGTGCCACGTTCCATCAAGGATCCGGTGGCCTGCAACGACCACAACGTGAATGGCACCATCCAGGTCCTCGAGGCGGCACGGCGCGCCGGTGCCAGGCGCGTGGTCTACTCGAGTTCGAGCTCGGTGTATGGCGATACGGCGGTGCTGCCCAAGGTGGAAACCATGGAGCCGCTCTGCCGGTCGCCCTATGCAACGGCCAAGCTCGCCGGCGAGCAGTACGTGCTGGCGTACGCCCGCGCCGGCCTGCTCGAAGGTGTCGCACTTCGCTACTTCAACGTCTTCGGTCCGCGCCAGAGTCCCACCAGCGCCTATGCCGCAGTGATTCCCGTGTTTCTGAATGCGGCGCAAACGGGCGAAACTGCGACAGTTTTTGGTGACGGGGATCAAACACGCGATTTCACCTACGTGGCTAACGTAGTGGACGCGAACATGCTGGCCGCATTCGGGCCGGCTGCGCGCGTCAACGGATGGGTGACGAATGCCGGCGCTGGCAGCCGCATTTCGCTGAATCAGTTGCTGGACCTGGTGGAATCGGTCACCGGGCGCACGGTGAAACGGACCTACGGTCCGCCGCGCGCGGGCGACGTTCGCGACTCGCAGGCGAGCCTTGAGCGCGCCGCCCAGGTGCTCGGCTACCAGCCATCGGTGAACGTGGAGGAAGGCCTCCGCCGGACGTGGGAGTGGTTCAGCAGCTAGGTGCTGGCCTTCGCAGCGTGGCGGTTGTCACACCCCGCCTTACATTTCCGGTTCAGCCTTAACATCCATCCAGCCTGCACCCCCGCTCCGGCGCGGGGGTGGTTGCCGCGTGGGCCCCGAGCCAGGGAGTGTGCGTGAATCGAAGAACCGTTGCCCAGCGCCGTGTCGGCAATGCGTGGAAGTCACGCTTCGTGCGCGCCAGCCTGCTGACCGATCCCCGTTACGTCCTCTGGCGCCTGCGCCGGCGCTTGACCCGGGGTCGGCGCGAGCGGGCCTCGACCCCGCTGCCGACGATGCCGCCGCGTTCGGAGCGCCGTGTTGCCGGCGACCTCGCGCCACTCGACGTGGACCTGGTGTACACATGGGTGCAGGGGCAGGACCCCGCCCATCGCGAGCTGCGGAATACGTGGGCGCGCCGCTACGGCCTCGATCCGGTGGTCTTCAATCCCGACGTCCGCTACGTGGAGCATGACGAGCTTCGCTATTCGTTGCGTTCCGCGGAACTGTTTGTCCCCTGGGTGCGGCAGATCTACATCGTGACCCCGGGCCAGACGCCCAGCTGGCTCGATGTCACCCATCCGAAAATCACCATGGTGCACCAGGACAGCATCATGGCCGATCCCGCCCGGGCGCCGGTGTTCAACTCGCTCGCCATCGAGGCCCAGCTGCACCGCATACCCGGCCTGGCCGAGCACTTCATCTATTGCAATGACGACATGCTGTTTGGCCAGCCGTGCCTCATGAGCGACTTCTTCGCGACACTGCCAGGCTCGTCGCCGCCTCGCACCGGCATGCGGGTGATGCTGTCGGAACGTGATGATGACTGGATCGTGCCGTGGCGGAGCATGCCGGAAGACCGGCTCGCCCGGCTCTGGATGGCGCAGTGGAACAACGTGAAGTTTGCGCTCGAGCTGCGCCGGCCGTGGCGCAAGGTGCGGAAGCTTACCAATCATCAGGCCCAGAGCATGACCCGGACAGCGCTGCGGCGCGCGTCGGAGCGGCTTCGGCGCGACTGGGAGCGCACCTGCGCCAGCAAGTTCCGCGATCCGGATGACCTCGAATTCCTCGCGGTGGCGCGCTACCTCGCGCTGGACGACGGCGCCGCCGTGCCGGGCGCCATCCCGAACAGAGTCTTCAGCAGCGAGCGAGAGCTCGCCTCGGTTGACGCGGCTTCGCTGCCTCCCCTGTTCTGTGTCAACGATGGGGCCGACGACCAGAACCTGCGCCGCGAGCTGGAGCGGCTGTTTCCCACTCCCTCATCCTTCGAGCGCTACCTGCCCGCTCAGGACCTCGCGGCAGCGCGGTAGCCGCGCAGGCGGCCGCGATAGATGGACCACTCCTCGAACCGCGGCAGCCAGACGGTCACCGGTGAGGCGAGGCGGGCGCGCAGGTATCTCAGCCACGCGGCCGCGCACTGGCGCCAGAGCCAGCTCGGCACGCCCGCGAGTTCAAAGCGGCCCTTCACCGGTTCCTCGCTCCGGTACTGAGTCATGCCCAGCCCCTCGAAGTAGCCCCGGAGGTAGCGCAGGGTCTGCCGGGTTCCCGGCAGAAGGTGCTCTACCTCGGCATCCGGCACCCACCAGCCCGTGGCTCCCGCCTCGAGCATACGGGCCATGAACGCGAGTTCCTCACCGCCAACCATCCCCTTCTTGACCCTGCCCAGCACCGGATCGA
>CBINCZ010000423.1:0-2551 GCA_966249295.1 uncultured Gemmatimonadales bacterium | reverse complement strand
AATCTCCCACTGATCCGCCAGCAGCCAGCAGCCGTTGACCCTCGACCGTCGACCGTCGACCTTTCCCCCCACCGTCCCCTCACCGGAGCTCAACCCACATGCGTCTCTCCCTGCTCGCCCTGGGCGCCGGGGTGTGCCTTGCCAGCGCGCCGCTCAGCGCCCAGATGCCGAAGGATTTCGACCGGTTCGTCACCAGCACGCTCCAGCGGTTCGAGACTCCTGCCGTGGCCGTGGCCGTGGTCAAGGACGGCAAGATCCTGGTCGCCAAGGGATACGGCGTCCGGAAGATGGGGGAGCCCACCCCGGCCGACAGCCACACCCGCTTCGGCATCGCCTCCAACACCAAGGCGTTCACCGCGCTCGCGCTGGGCATGCTGGTGGAGGAAGGCAAGATCGAGTGGGACGCGCCGGTGATCCGCTACCTGCCCTGGTTCCAGATGTGGGACCCGTGGGTGACGCGGGAGCTCACGGTGCGCGACCTGCTGGTGCACCGGAGCGGCCTGGGTCTCGGTGCCGGTGACCTGCTCTGGTGGCCGTCGTCGACCTATACACGCGATTCCATCGCCCGGCGGCTCAAGTTCATCCCGCCGGTCCGCAGTTTCCGCAGCGGCTACGCCTACGACAATGTGCTCTATCTCGTGGCCGGCCAGGTGATCGAGGCGGTGAGCGGCGAGAGCTGGGAAGATTTCGTCACCAATCGCCTGCTCAAGCCGGTGGGCATGGCTGACGCCACGGTGCATCACTCCGACGCCGGCGCGCCCGGCGCCAACCAGGCCGCGACGCATGCTGTGGTGGATGGCAAGATGCAGCCAATTCCGCCCTTCCTCAGCGACAACACCAACCCGGCGGGCGGGATCAACGCCAGCGCGGAAGACATGGCGCACTGGCTCATTGCCCAGCTCGATTCCGGCAGGGTGAACGGCAAGCAGCTCTGGAAGCCGTCCACCACGCGGGCGCAGTGGTCGCTGGTGACGCCGCTCAATCCGGGACGAGCATCGGCGCTGATTGCGCCGAGGAGCACCAACTTCCTGGGATATGGGCTGGGGTTCTTTGTGCAGGACTACCGCGGGATGAAGATCGTGACCCACACCGGTGGGCTGCCCGGCTATCTCTCGCGCGTGATCATGATTCCGGACAAGAAGATCGGTGTCGCGGTGCTATCCAACGCGGAGACCCTGGCGTTCGAGGCGATCGCCTGGCAGGCGCTGGATTATGCCCTTGGCGCGCCCAAGTTCGACTGGGTCGGCGGCTATGCCACGCTGGCGGCGCGCAGCGACTCGATGAATGCGGCCGCTGAGCACGAGGCCGC
Source organism: uncultured Gemmatimonadales bacterium (assembly GCA_966249295.1). Taxonomy (GTDB): domain Bacteria; phylum Gemmatimonadota; class Gemmatimonadetes; order Gemmatimonadales; family GWC2-71-9; genus CAMLHP01. Next base: position 1,242 of record CBINCZ010000423.1, on the reverse strand, counting down.
GACCTCGCGCGACTCGACGGCGGGCCCCGCGCTGCCGCTCGACCGCTACGCCGGCACCTATCGGGACAAGTGGTATGGTGACGTGAATGTCACCGAGCAGAATGGCAAGCTGGTGATGCAGTTTGCCCACACGCCGTCACTGCTGGGCGACCTGGTGCACTGGCAGTACGAGACTTTCCTGGTGCGCTGGCGGGATCGCTCCCTCCGCGCCGATGCGTTCGTCACCTTCCAGATGGATGCAGAAGGGAAGGTAGAGAGCGCCCGCATCGTGCCGGCCTCGCCGGCGGTGGACTTCAGCTACGATTTCCAGGACCTCGACCTCAGGCGAGTGGAGGAACATCGCTGATGTCGATGGCTGACATGCGGCGCGACTACATGGGGGAACCACTCGACGAAGCCGCCGCACCGGCGGAGCCGATGGCGCTGTTCGATCACTGGTTCACCGAAGCGGTGAAGACCTCGGTGCGCGATGCCAACGCCATGACGCTGGCCACGGCAGATGCCAATGGCGCGCCCAGCGCGCGCATCGTCCTGCTCAAGGGCGTGGACGAGCGGGGCTTTGTCTTCTTTACGGATTATCGCAGCCGAAAGGCGGCGGAGCTGGAGGCAAATCCGCGGGCGGCGCTGGTGTTCTACTGGCCCGAGCTGGAACGGCAGGTACGGGTGGTGGGTCGCGTGTCGCGGGTCGCGCGGGAGGAAACGGAGCGCTATTTCCAGACCCGCCCCCGCGGCAGCCAGATCGGCGCCTGGGCCTCAACCCAGAGCAGTGTCATCGCTCGACGCACGACGCTCGACGACGCCGTGGCCACAATCACGAAGAAGTTCGGCAAGGCCGACATCCCCGCGCCGCCGCACTGGGGCGGCTATCGGGTCACGCCGGAGTCAATCGAATTCTGGCAGGGCCGTCCCAGCCGCCTGCACGACCGGCTGCGCTATGTGAGGGAAGGGGAGGGGTGGAGGGTGGAGAGGCTGGCTCCTTAGGCGGGAAGGTTTTCACGACGGGCTGCTCCCATGCGTCATTGCGAGGCCCGGAGGGCCGAAGCAATCGGATCGCCCAGATCGGGTCGCTTACGAGGCGATTGCTTCGTCGGGGCCAATGACCCCTCCTCGCAATGACGCACCCGCCCGCGCCCACTTCCCCTCTTCCCGTCTTCCCGTCTTCCCCTCTTACCAACTAATCTCATACCTGCACCACCGTCCCCCCTTCGCCCGGCATTCCGTCTCCGTCACGCGGGCGTTTTC
>CBINCZ010000422.1:0-2559 GCA_966249295.1 uncultured Gemmatimonadales bacterium | reverse complement strand
GCAGGATGGGCAGGATGGGCAGGATGGGCAGGATGGGCAGGCCGAAGCTAGCCCGTGCGTCATTGCGAGGGCGCAGAGCGCCCGAAGCAATCGGGTGGCCTGGAACGACGCTCGCGACTCAACTGAGGGACACCGTGGGAGGCGACGAATGCGAAAAGGGCGAACTGACCGGAAGTTGCTCGTCGCAGCAGCGCTGGCAGTGGTCTCCCTTTCCTGCACTACCCGCGAAGCAGCACGCTCGCCAGAAGCATCCCGGACGGACCGAAGCTCACCTGCCCCGACCAGCGCAGCCACCACCGAAATCTCAACCGGCAGCAGTAAGCGGCTTCGCCATTCTACCCGACCTTCGGCCGATACCCCGGTGGTAGTCACCGTTGGCTCGGATGGCACACTTCACGCCCGAATACTCTACAACGGCCTTGCCCTTGGCCTGGTGACTGCGCTGGCCGCGGACTCCCAGCTGATCTACGTGGGCAATGACGACTCTGACGCGCCCCTCCTCATATTCGACGCGGAATCCGGAAAGTTGCTCGGCAGCCTGGGGCGCGAAGGCGATGGGCCGGGCGAATATCGCTTCGTCTCCTCGATACAGCTGATGCCGGGCGGCCACGGGGGTCGGCAGAGAGGGCTCCTCATTTTTGACGGGGAGGCGCGGCGCCTCACCCGGTTTCATCTACTCGATCCAGGCACCGCGAAGATTGATTCACCAGTCACGGCTACTGTCAACGCTGGCGGCTACATCACTGGGCTCGCGCTCCTGCCGGATTCGTCGCTGATTGGGCCAGGGCTCTTCACCAGCCATCGCTTGGCGAGGCTGCAGCTCGATGGCACCCTCATCGAAATGCTCGGGCCCACGCCCGATAATCCGCATGACCTTCCCGTTCCCGTGCTCGAGCATGTGTATCAGTCGACGCTGGCAGTGAGGCCCGACGGATCACGTATCGCATTGGCAGCCCGGTTCATGAATCATATCGAGCTGTATGGCGCGGATGGAACGCTGCGCCGGACCGTGAACGGGCCGATAGCTGTGGCCCCGGTTTTCCACGTAGCGATGGCTGGCGGGGCGCCGACGATGGCCTCCGACGAAGACCTGCGTTTTGGGTACGTCGGGATCGCCGCCGGGCAGCGGTACATTTATGCGCTCTTTTCCGGTCGCAGGCGGGGTGACTACGGGCCGAGTGAAGCGACGTACGCGGACCAGCTGCATGTGTTCGATTGGGAGGGAAATCTGGTGCGGACCGTAAGGCTGGGCCAGGATATCTCGAATATCACCGTTGCCCCTGATGAGCGAACGCTGTACGGCATTGCGATCGGCGAGTCGGAAGCCCTGGTGGCGTACGATCTAGATCGCATTGCCCGGCCCGGCCGCTGACCTCAGCGGTTGTGGGAACCGAAGCTCGCGTCATCGTCACCCCCAGCGAAGGCCAGGCCCTTTTGAGGACTACTGACATGGTGAAGTACAGCGGGTGAGCCCTCATGGATTCCCGCGTGCGCGGGAATGACGAGAAGGCGGGCCTCGGTGCACTCGACCCTCGACCGCGTGCTCGCTTTGCTCCCCCGCCGATCTCGCCCATCTCGCCCATCCTGCCCATCCGTTATTTTCCCCCGCCATGACCACCGAACTCCAGCGCCAGGTCGCGCGGCGCCGCACCTTTGCCATCATCAGCCATCCGGACGCCGGGAAGACCACGCTCACCGAGAAGCTGCTGCTCTACGGCGGCGCCATCCACCTGGCCGGCGCGGTCAAGGCGCGCCGGGCCGCTCGGCACGCCACCAGCGACTGGATGGCGCTGGAGCAGGAGCGCGGCATCTCGGTTACTTCCAGCGTGATGCAGTTCGAGTACGCCGGCTTCCAGGTGAACCTGCTCGACACTCCCGGTCACGCCGACTTCAGCGAGGACACCTTCCGTACGCTGGTGGCCGCCGACAGCGCGGTGATGCTGCTCGACAACCGGCGTGGCGTGGAGGAGCGCACCCGCCAGCTGTTCGAGGTCTGCCGTCTTCGCCGCACACCCATCTTCACCTTCGTCAACAAGTGCGACCGGGTCGGCGCCCCACCGCTTCAGCTCCTCTCGGACGTCGAAGCCGACCTCGGTATCAAGTGCTACCCGGTGACCTGGCCAATTTTTGACGGCGGGCAGTTCCTGGGCGTGTACGAACGTGAGACGGGAATCGTGCGGCTGTTCGAGCGGGGCGCCGACCATGGCGCTGAGCGGGCGCTCGAGAACGCAGCCCCGCTCGATGATCCCATGATCGCCGCTCGGCTCGGTGATGGCGTGATGGCCACCCTCAAGGAGGAGCTCGAGCTGCTCGACCTCGCGGGCGACGCATTTTCAGTGGAGGCGGTGAAGGCGGGCACCATGACGCCCGTGTTCTTCGGCAGCGCCCTCACCAATTTCGGCGTGCGGCCGTTCCTCGACACCTTCCTGCCGCTGGCGCCGGAGCCGCTGCCGAGGGAGACCACCATCGGCGAAGTGACGCCGGAAGATGCGGCGCTCAATGGCTTCATTTTCAAGATCCAGGCGAACATGGACCCCAAGCACCGGGACCGGATCGCCT
>CBINCZ010000421.1:0-2595 GCA_966249295.1 uncultured Gemmatimonadales bacterium | reverse complement strand
CCGCCCGCTCCTATGCCTCCGCCTTCAACTTCAAGGGGTCGGACCAGCAGAAGCGGGTCAAGGACCTGTCGGGCGGCGAGCGCAACCGGGTGCACCTCGCCCGCACGCTCAAGGCCGGCGGCAACCTGCTGCTGCTCGACGAGCCGACCAACGACCTCGACGTCGATACCCTGCGGGCGCTGGAGGAGGCGCTCCTCGCCTTCGCCGGCTGCGCCGTGGTGATCAGCCACGACCGCTGGTTCCTCGACCGCATCGCCACCCATATCCTGGCCTTCGAGGGCGATTCCGAAGTGGTCTGGTTCGAGGGGAATTACCAGGAATACGCCGCTGATCTCCGGCGCCGGAAGGGCGCCAACGCGGATCAGCCACATCGAATCCGCTACAAGAAACTGGTTCACTGAGCTGGCTGACGCGGGACGCAAGACTCGAGACGCGTGTCCCGCGTCCCGCGTCCCGAGTCACTAACCCGACCCAAATGACCGTCTTCCCAAACCTCCCCCCCCGCCTCTCCGGCCTCGCCAAGCTGGCCATGAACCTCGCCTGGAGCTGGAGCCGGGAGGCGCGGGAGCTGTTCGGCGACCTCAACGAGCCGCTCTGGCACCAGCTGCGGCACAACCCGCTCGAGCTCCTCAAGCGTGTGGATCCCGCCGTCCTGCGTACCCGCGCGGCGGACGCCGAGTATCTCGCGCGCTACGACGCGGTCATGGAGCGGTTCGAGCGCAAGCTGGCCAATGGTGATGGCTGGTACCAGGAACAATTCCCCGAGGGGCCGCGCGGACCGATTGCCTACTTCTGCGCCGAGTTCGGACTGCACAACTCGGTGCCGATCTATTCCGGCGGGCTCGGCGTGCTCGCGGGTGACCATTGCAAGGCGGCCTCGGACCTGAGCGTGCCCCTCGTGGGTATCGGGCTGTTCTACCGGCGCGGCTACTTCGACCAGCACCTCAGGCTCGACGGCTGGCAGGAAAGCAGCGACGTCAATTTCGATGTCGCGTCCACCCCGCTCGTGCAGCTGAAGGGCAGTGACGGCAACCCATGGCTCACCACCGTCGAGGCAATCGGCCGCGAGGTGCGCGTGGGTGCGTGGCAGGTGATGGTGGGGCGTGTCCCGGTCTACCTGCTGGACACCGACTACGAAGCCAACCATCCCGACGATCGCGCGCTGGTCAGCAAGCTGTACGGCGGCGGGCCCAGCGAGCGGCTGCGCCAGGAATGGGTGCTGGGCGTGGGCGGCGTGCGCGTGCTCCGCGCGCTGGGCATCGAGCCGAGGGCCTGGCATGCCAACGAAGGGCATGCGGCGTTCATGATGGTCGAGCGGGTGCGCGAACAGCTTCACGGCGGCGTGGCACTCGAGGACGCCGTGAACGCCGTCCGGCGCAGCAGCATCTTCACCACCCATACGCCGGTGCCGGCAGGTCATGACTTCTTTTCGTTTGATGAGGTGAACCGGTGTGCGGGACGGCTGTGGGATGGCCTCCCCATCGCGCGGGACGAACTGCTCCGGCTGGGCGAGCGGCCCGGTGAGCCGGGCATCTTCCACATGACGGTGGCCGCGATCCGCCTGTCGGCCCACGTGAACGGCGTCTCCCGCACCCACGGGCGATTGTCACGGCAGATCTGGAACGATCTCTGGCCCGATCGCAGTGCCGACCAGGTGCCCATCGGCCACATCACCAACGGCGTCCACCTGCCCACCTGGATGGCGCCGCAGGTCATGTCGCTGCTGGACGAAATCCTGGGGCCGGGCTGGCACCGAAGTCCCAACCATCCGCGGATGTGGAGCCAGGTGCTGCAGCTCGATCCGGCTCGGCTCTGGGCGGCACATACCGAGCTCAAGGAGACGCTCTTCCGGCTGATCCGCGAGGACGCGCGCTGGCGCTTCAAGGACCGGTGGCGTGAGGCCGCCCACGTCGTGGGCGCCGGGACCCTGCTGGAGCCCGAGGCGCTCACGATCGGATTCGCCCGGCGCTTCGCCACTTACAAGCGCGCCGACCTGCTGTTCCATGATGTGGAACGCCTGCGCCGGCTGGTCACCAGCAGTGACCGTCCCATGCAGATCGTCTTCGCCGGGAAGGCGCACCCGGCCGATGAGCCGGGCAAGGCCGTGCTCCAGAAGGTGTACCAGTTCACCCGGGACCCGGCGTTCGAGGGCCGGGTCGCGTTCCTCGAGGAGTACGACATGCACCTGGCGCACCTGCTGGTGCAGGGCGTGGATCTCTGGGTCAACCTGCCCCGGGTGCCGCTGGAAGCGTCGGGAACATCGGGCATGAAGGCCGGCCTCAACGGCGTGCCACAGATCGGCACGCTCGACGGCTGGTGGCATGAGGGCTACGACGGCCGGGCCGGCTGGGCCGTGCCGGCCGCCGCACCCGGCGCCGACGCCACTGAGGTGGACGCGCAGGACGCCGAGCAGCTCTACCAGCTGCTGGAGGAGCAGGTCGTGCCGCTCTTCTATTCGCGGGATGGGTCGGGACTGCCGGCCGCGTGGGTGGAACGGATGCGCTACGCCATCTGCCTCACCGGCTCCCGCTTCACCGCGCGGCGCATGGTACAGGATTACACCTGCTCCTACTACGTTCCAGCGATGAAGGGCGA
>CBINCZ010000420.1:0-2598 GCA_966249295.1 uncultured Gemmatimonadales bacterium | reverse complement strand
ACCCCGACTTTCGTCGGGGTGACGGCCTTTCGTCGAGCCGCCGAGCCGCCGAGCCTACGCCCTGCGCCCCAAGGCCTTCCTCAAGAACCCCCGCCCCAGCGGCCCCAGCCACAGCAACCGAAACAGCCGCTCGTTGAGCTGCGGGCGGAAGGGACTTCGGGCCAGCAGCACGAGACTCACGCCCAGCAGGCAGAGCCCGCTGATCGCGATGGTCACGTTGAGCGCCGAGACGTGGTACTGGCCAGGTGCGACCTTCACTCGGCCCCGGAGGGCGAACGCCATGAGCGCAAATGCGATGGGAATCTGGATCAGCGCCCGGCGCACCGTCCCCTTCCGGCGGCGGACCGTGGCGGGATCGGCGCGGAGCCGGCGGCGGTGCTCCTCGTGCTCATTCAGCACACCCCGGAACCCCTTGAGCACATCATCCGCCGAGAAGCCGAAGGTGCCCAGCCGCTTGGCGGTGAAATAGTTCTCCACGAACCGTGTGACGGCCACCGCCAGGATCATCACCACCGGCAGCGAGATGTTGAGGTTGCCGAACTGCTTCGCGTTCTGGAGGATGAGCCACGACATCAGCAGCAGGAAGAAGATGATGAGCCCGAGCGACTGCAGCTCCTGGGCAAACATCCGGATCGGCACCGGGATTTCCGCCGGCGCGAGCTGTGCCGCGTCTATCGCCTCCACCAGCGACTCGGCGCCCTGGAACCGCTCCTCCGGCTGCTTGGCCACACAGCGGTCAATGGCGGCACCCAGCGCGTCGGGGATGTCGTCACGCAGTGTCGCCGCAGGAGGCGGGAGCTGGGTGAGCTGCTTCGTGATGATCTGGGCCACCGAGCTGCCGGTGATCGGCGCGCTGCCGGTCAGGGCAAAGAGGGCGACGAGACCCAGTGAGTAGAGGTCGCTCCGGCCATCAATCTCGTCGCCGGTCGCCTGCTCCGGGCTCATGAACTCCGGCGTGCCCACCACTTCGCCCACGCGGGTGAGGCCGGGTGCGGCAGTGGTACCCGCAGCGGCCGCGCGGGAGATGCCGAAGTCCATCAGCAGCGCGCGGCCGGTCGCGCGCTCGATCATGATGTTGTCGGGCTTGATGTCGCGATGAATGATCCCGCGGCCGTGCGCATACGCCAGCGCGTAGCCCACGTCCTGCAGCACCCGCACGATGGTCCTGGTGTCCACCGGTCCCAGCCGCCGCACCCGCTCGGCGAGACTCTCGCCCTCGACATATCCCATCGCGAAGGCGAGCAGGCCGTCGCGCTCTTCCACCGAATAGACCGGGACGATGTTGGGATGTGAGAATGACGCGGTCACCCGCGTCTCCCGCAGGAACCGCTCGCGCAGCGACCCCTCGCTGGCAAACTCCGGCGGCAGGACCTTGAGGGCCACCGGCCGGTCCAGTGCCACGTCACGCGCGAGGTAGACGGCCCCCATGCCGCCCCGACCAAGCTCCCGCTCGATCCGGTAGCGGTCGGCAAACGCCGAGTCGACCGCAGTATGAGGGCCGGTCACGGCAGGGCCGCGATGCGTGTCGGCATGGCATTCACCTGGTCAGGGTTGCCATGAATATGGCGCCGGACCCGTCTTGCCGGAACGCCGGTCGCCCTTGAGGGCCGGCCAGCGCCAGTAGGAGGACACCATTCGCGTTTTGAGCGCGGGACAAGCGGTGTTTGCCGCCACCATAGTCGCCCTCGGGATTCTCGGCCTGGTCCACGCCGACTTTGCCCCGATGTTCACGGACGCACCCGACACGCTGCCCGGCCGCGAGGCGCTCGCCATCATCGTGGGAGCCATCTGCGTCACCTGCGGCCTCGGACTTTTCTGGCGGCGCTTTGCTCCCCTCGCGGCCCGCGTCCTGTTTGCATTCCTGCTGCTCTGGACACTGCTGGTAAAGGTGTCGGTCATCCTCATGCACCCGCTGGTGGAAGGGTCCTACCAGAGCTGGGGGGAGATGGCGGTGCTGGTGGCGGCCGCGTGGATCCTGCTCACATGGTTCACGGAAGAGGAGAGTTCGGGATGGGCCCGGTGGTTCACGGGTCAGCGGGGCGTGCGCGGCGCACGGGTGGTCTTCGCGCTTGCCCTGATGGCGTTCGGCCTGTCGCACGTGTTCTATCTCGACCTCACCGCGCCGCTGGTCCCCGCCTGGCTGCATGTCCCGGTCTTCTGGGCGTACTTCACTGGCGCCACATTCTTTCTCGCCGGGCTTGCCATTCTCGCCGGCGTGTGTGCGCGCCTGGCCGCCATACTGGCCGCGGTGCAGATCGGCCTGTTCACGGTGCTGGTGTGGGCACCCATGGTGGTATCCGGCCACATCAGCGAGCATCGCTGGGTGGAAAGCGTGGCCAGCTGGGTCATCACCACGGCCGCGTGGGTGGTGGCGGAGTCATGGGGCATGGCTCGGCGGCTCGGCGGCTCGGCGGCTCGGCGATAGACCGTCATTCCCGCGCAAGCGGGAATGACGAGTTGGCGGGCTGCGCATTACCCAACGACCTTCGACCCATAACCGCTCAGCCCTTCTTCCCTCATCCCCCGGCACGCGGTAACATGGAAACATCCCGGTTGCCCAACCACACAGGGGAGAGATGCCATGTCTCATCGCTCCAC
>CBINCZ010000419.1:0-2600 GCA_966249295.1 uncultured Gemmatimonadales bacterium | reverse complement strand
CACCGCCGGCTGCTACACCGCCGACGACGCCATCCGCTATGCCCGGCTTGCGCGTGAGGCGGGGTTCAACGAGTGGGTCAAGCTGGAAGTGATCGGCGACCAGGAAACGCTGCTGCCGGACACCGAGGGACTGCTGGCCGCCACGAAGCAGCTGGTCTCGGAGGGATTCAAGGTACTGGCCTACACCAACGACGACCTCATCACCGCGCTGCGACTGGAAGACGCAGGTGCCACGGCGGTCATGCCGCTGGCGTCACCCATCGGCAGCGGACTGGGCATGATCAATCCCTTCAACATCCGCACCATCAAGCGCCGGCTTTCGGTCCCGATCATCGTGGATGCCGGCGTCGGGACAGCGTCGGATGCCTGCATCGTGATGGAGCAGGGCGTGGATGGCATCCTCATGAACACTGCGCTGGCGCAGGCGAAGGAGCCCGTCGCCATGGCGCACGCCATGCGCCTCGCGGTGGAGGCGGGCCGAGCCGCCTGGCTCGCCGGGCGCATGCCCAAGCGCGAAGTGGCCATGCCATCGACGCCGGAAGTCGGGATGCTGGCCTGACGACGGACTCGGGACGCGGGACACGGGACTCGGCTGCGGCGAGTTCGCGTCCCACGTCCCGAGTCCCGCGTCCAACCACGGATCTCACCCTGTCTACCAAGCGACGCACATCAGGCATCCCGCCCCGCCGAGCCGCGCTGACCATCCTGGCGCAGGTACAGGAGGGGCGGCCGTTTGACCAGGCGCTGGAGGACGCCGTGCGCCGGCTCCCCGATCCTGATCGCCGGCTGGCGCACGAAATCAGCGCCGGGGTGCTCCGGCGCCAACGCGAGCTGGACCGCTCGCTTGCGCGCTTCATTCCCCGCGGCTGGAACAATGTCTCCCCTGCCCTCCAGAACATTCTCCGGATCGGCGCCTATCAGCTGAGTGCGCTCGACCGCGTGCCAGCTCACGCGGCGGTGGCTACCACAGTCCAGCTCGCGCGGGAGACGGCCGGTGTACGCAGCTCCGGCTTCGTGAATGCGGTGCTGCGGAAAGTTTCCTCGACGCCCGCACCGGCCGGCACAGGTGATGATGCGGCGTCGCTCGCCGAGCGCTATTCGCATCCCGACTGGCTGGTGGAACGCTGGCTCGAGCGATTCGGCGCGGAAGAAACCGAACGGCTGCTGCAGTGGAACAACGAGGCACCTGCGCTGGTGCTGCAGCCGGCGCGATCGACGCTGGGAGACCTGGAGAAGCGCTGGACCCGTGCCGGCATTCCTGTGCGTCCGGCGCCGTGGGGCGCGGGGCTGGTCACCGATCGGAGCCGTCCGGATGAGCTGCCCGGCTTCGATGAAGGCGCCTTCTTTGTGCAGGATCCCGCCCAGGCGCTGCTGGCCTGGTTTGCCGATCCGCCGAGTGACGCCACCGTGGCGGACCTCTGCGCCGCGCCGGGCGGAAAATCGCTGGCTTTCGGTCGGCTGGTGGGCCGGCTGGTGGCCATGGACAAGCACCCGCGCCGGGCCCAGCGTCTCATGAGCAACCTGGCGCGGGCCGGCAGCGGCCGGGAGACCGTGCTGGTGGGCGACGCCCTGCAACCACCACTTCGCCCGGCCGATGTGGTGCTGCTCGATGCACCCTGCCTCGGCACCGGCACCTTTGCCCGCCATCCCGATGCCCGCTGGCGCGTCAGCCCCGAGGCGCTCTCCGCACTGGCCGAGCATCAGGGGCGGCTGCTCGACGCCGCATCAGCCGTCGTCCGGCCCGGCGGGCTGTTAGTTTACGCGACGTGCTCACTCGAACCCGAAGAGAACGATCAGCAGGTGGACGCGTTCCTCGCGCGGCATCCCGAATTCCAGCGCGAGCCCTCACCCGGCTTTCCCGCGGTGCTCACCAGCTCCGCAGGCGACCTGACCATCCTGCCGCACCGTCACGCCATGGATGGCGCCTACGCCGCGCGGCTCCGGCGGGAATGAGCCGCTGATGCGATTCCGACGCCACATGCGCCCCGACATCGCGGCCGATGCACCGGTGGAGGAGCCCGGCGAGCCGCAACCGAGGCGGCGCTCGGTCCTGCGCGACGTGTTGCTGGTGCTTCTGGTGGCGGTAGTGGGATTCCTGGTCGCGGCGCTCTGGCTCTCGCCGGTGTCGCTCTTTGCACATGATGATGTGGTGCCGCTGCTGATCGGCTCCGGCCTCTCCGACGCGGAAGCGCAGCTCAGCGGGCTCGGCTACCGGGTCCGGGTGGCGCCAGCGGTCGAGAGTCCCGAAATCGAGCGTGGCAAGATCATGCGGCAGGATCCGCCCGCCGGCACCATCGCGCCGCGCAGCACCGTGGTGATCGTCACGCCAAGCGCGGGACAGATGCCGGTCGCGGTGCCGGACCTGGTGGGGCTGGAGATGAGCCAGGCCATCACGGTGCTGGGCGCAGCCGGCCTCAAGCCGGGAGCGGTTGATTCGGTCATCGATCGCCAGGAAGATGGCGGCGTGGTGCTGGGCACGCGGCCGTCGGCCGGAGCCGGCCGGATGCCGGGCAGCACGGTGGACCTGATCGTCAACGGAGCCAACCAGTGACTCTCCGCATTGCACCAAGTGTCCTGAGTGCTGACCTGGGCCGGCTGCG
>CBINCZ010000418.1:0-2607 GCA_966249295.1 uncultured Gemmatimonadales bacterium | reverse complement strand
CTTCCCGTCTTCCCACCTTCCCACCTTCCCGTCTTACAATGCTGCCAACTCCGCCCCGCACCGCTCACAATACCATTCGGTCGGCCGGTTCAACGTGCCGCACTCGCCGCACTTGAGGGTCTTGGCCTGGTTTGACGACGATGCCTGCGGCTTGGCTGGAGCGGCCGCCGCGACGGGCGCGGCCGACGGACTCGGTGCGGACGCCGACTCCGGCACCGACTCCTCGGCGGTGGGCTGGTCGTCCGACGCGTTCTGGGGAGATAGGGACGCCGACTGCTCCACCGCCACTGACTTGAGAAAATCCAGCTCGTCGTCGGACTGAGCGGGCTTGGAGGGCTTCGGCTTGGGCGCCTCGGCCGCTGCCTTGGCCGGCTCCGGCGCGCGAGGGGTTTCCGCCGGTGCCGGCGCTGCCTTGGCCGGCACAGGCTCACTCGCCGGTGCAGAATCACCCTCGATCAGGGCCTGCACCTCCGAGAGGCGCTCGATCTCCTGGCGGATTCTGCCAAGCTCCTTGCGAATTCCGTCCAGCGAAGCGTGCTGCACCCGGCTGATTTCGTTCCACTTGCTGTCGGTGTATTCGCCCACGGCGTGGCGCAGTTCGGCCTCAGCCATTGTCTCCTGCGCTTCGCCTTCCCGCCGTGCGAGGTCGGTCTCGGACGTCCGTAGCCGGTCCAGGTCGGCCACGATGGCGTCGCCATGCTCGCGCAGGGACTCCATGATCCGGCCGAGCCGGGATTCGTAGTCGGCCTGCACGCGGCGTCGCACCGCATCGGGCGCGTTCGACCCCGCCAGCTTGGAGAGCCATTCTTCGTACTGGGTGCGCTCGGCGAGCAGGGCCTGGACTGCGTTGGACCCGGAATCAGAGGGTTTGGCCATCAGCACTGCCTTCCTTCCAGAGACGCGAACAGAGTCGGCAATGAGTTGCCCGTTTCAATTCCCATGCCCCCTGCGCAGGACCTTGCACCAGCGTATCGCGGGCGGGCGGGCCGGGCGCCCAGCTCATCCATCGCCTTAGCGTGAGCCCACAACCTCTTCTGGAGTAATAGGTTCTGCAAGTTGGCGCGGACGCGGTCTCAGCGCAAGTGACGAAGGCCGAATGAGCTAATTTGCGCCCCGACCCAGCGAATTGCCAGAGACCGGATCAGGAATGCCGGAAGACGACCTGGCCCCGGACGATGGTGGCAACTGCGCGGCCCCGCACCTCCCGGCCCCCGAACGGGGTATTCCGGCTCTTGGAACGGAAGGTCGCGGGGTCCACGGTCCACTGCACGTCGGGATCGAGAATCACGACGTCCGCCGGCGCTCCCTTGGCCAGAGACCCACCCGGCAACCCGAAAATTCGCGCCGGAATCGTGCTCATCCGCTCCACCAGCTGCGGCAGGGTCAGCACACCGGAACCGACCAGCTCGACGTTGGCCAGCGGGAATGCCGTCTCCAGGCCAATGATGCCATTGGGCGCCTGGTCGAACTCCCGTTCCTTGGCATCGTAATGGTGCGGCGCGTGATCGGTCGCGATGACGTCAATGGTGCCGTCGCGCAGCGCCTCACGAATCGCCTCCCGGTCCTCGTCCTCACGGAGCGGTGGATTCATCTTGGCGTTGGTGTTGTAGCCTTCGCAGGCCTCGTGGGTCAGCGTGAAGTGATGGGGACAGGCTTCCGCCGTGACCCGCAGCCCCTTCTCCTTGGCACGACGGATCAAGTCCACGGAGCCACGGGTAGACATGTGACAAAGATGCACATGCCCGCCGGTGAGTTCCGCGAGCAGGATGTCGCGTGCCACCATGATCTCTTCCGCAGCGGCGGGAATGCCCTTGAGGCCGAGACGGGTGGAAACGACGCCTTCGTGCATCGCGCCGCCCTCGGCCAACGACATCTCCTCGCAGTGATCGGCGACAGGAATGCCGAACACCTTGGCGTATTCCAGCGCGGTGCGCATGAGGTGGCTCGACATCACGGGATGTCCGTCATCGCTCACGGCCACGGCACCAGCCCCGACCAGCTCACCGAATTCGGCGAGCTGCTGCCCCTTCTGCCCCAGGGAAATGGCGCCGATCGGATAGACCCGCGCCTTGCCGGCACGCTGGGCCTGGCTCACCACGAAGCCGACCACCCCCTGGTTGTCGCAGACGGGATCGGTGTTGGGCATGGCGCAGACGGCCGTGAAGCCGCCGGCCACCGCGGACATGGCACCTGTGGCGATGGTCTCGAGGTCTTCCTGGCCCGGCTCGCGCAAGTGGGTATGGAGGTCAATGAATCCAGGCGCTACAACGAGTCCCGCAGCATCGAATGTCTCAGCGCCATCCGGGGCGCTCAGTCCCTGCCCCACTGCCTCCACCTTTCCGCCGGCGAGCAGGACATCGACACGCTCGTCCCGTCCTGCCGCCGGGTCGATGACGCGACCACCACGGATCAGCAGCTGCGTCATCGCTCCTCCCCCTGCAGTGCCGCCGGACTTCCCGGCCGTCCGCCCGCCAGGAGATAAAGCACGGCCATGCGCACGGCGACGCCGTTGGTGACCTGTGGCAGGATCACGCTGTGGTCACCGTCGGCCACGTCCGAATCAATTTCGACCCCACGGTTCAACGGTCCGGGATGCAGGATGAGCAG
>CBINCZ010000417.1:0-2612 GCA_966249295.1 uncultured Gemmatimonadales bacterium | reverse complement strand
AGGTCGACCATCTGGTCAAGCGATACGGCGGCTTCACCGCCGTCAACGACCTCTCCTTCTCCGTGCCGCGCGGCACGCTCTTCGGCTTTCTCGGCCCCAATGGCGCCGGGAAGACGACGACGATGCGGATGATCGCGCAAATCCTCCGGCCGACGTCGGGCGAGATCCGCATCGCCGGGGTGCCCACGTGGGAAAAGCCGCAGGTCATCAAGCAGATGATCGGCTACATCCCCGATCGGCCGTACGTGTACGAGAAGCTGACGGGCGCTGAGTTCGTGCGATTCGTGGCAGCGCTGTATGGACAGGAAGGGCCGGCGGTGGAGCGGCGGATGAACGAGCTGCTCGAGGTATTCGAGCTCACGCCGTGGCGCGATGAGCTGACCGAGAGCTACAGCCACGGCATGCGGCAGAAGCTCATCATCTCGAGCGCGTTTGCGCACCGGCCGGAAGTCATCGTGGTCGATGAACCCATGGTGGGCCTCGACCCCAAGAGCGCGCGCACACTCAAGGACCTCTTCCGGGCCTACGTGGACCGGGGTGGCACCATCCTGATGAGCACCCACACGCTGGAAGTGGCGGAAGGGATGTGCGACCGGATCGCCATCATCCAGCGCGGCCAGCTTCTCGCTGAGGGCACCATGGCGGAGCTCCGGGCACAGAGCGCCTCCGGCGACGAAAGCCTGGAGGCACTGTTCCTCCGCCTCACCGGCGGGCTGCTGGCAAGCGGCCTCGACGCGATCTTCGATGAGCACTGACGTCCTGCCGGTTGCCGTCCGGCAGGTCCCTCGCCAGCCGAGTCTGGGCGACGTGCTGACGCCCAAGTGGCGCAGCGCGCTGGCGCGCAGCCGCTCCCGGCAGCACGGTCGCGGCCTGCGTTCGCTGCTCTTTCTTATTGTGGGCGGGCTCTTCTGGGCCGCGGCCTTCGGGATCTGCTACCGCGTGCTCCGCTTCGTGAATACCCAGGAAATCGGAGTCCTGCTGGCCGGCAAGATGCTCGGGGTCATCTTCCTCGCCTTCGCGGCCATCCTGCTGCTCTCCAACCTGATCACGTCACTCTCCAGCTTCTTCCTGGCCCGCGACCTCGACCTGCTGGTCGCAGCGCCGCTGCACTGGTTCCGCCTCTACCTGGCGAAACTGCTCGAGACCACGGGACACAGTTCGTGGATGGTGCTGGTCATGGCGGTGCCCATCCTCACGGCATACGGCATCGTATTCAACGGCGGGCCGCTCTTCCCCTTCGTGGCCCTGGCGGCGCTGCTGCCTTTCGTAGTGTTGCCGGCGGTCATCGGTTCGGCGATTACGCTGGTGCTGGTGAACGTCTTTCCGGCTCGCCGCATTCGTGACCTGCTCACCCTGGTGGCGCTGGGCGCCGTCGGGGGACTGGCCCTGCTGTTCCGCATGGTCCGCCCGGAGCGACTGGCGCGACCCGAGGGCTTCCAGAACCTGGTCGAGTTCCTGGCGGTGCTCCGCGCGCCCACCAATCCCTTCCTGCCTACCCAGTGGGCGTCGGACATGATCATGAACTGGCTCAGGCACATCGCCGATCCCCTCCCGATCCTGCTGCTGGTCACCACGGCCGCGGCGTTCGTGATCATGGGCGGCTGGCTGCATGGGCGACTGTTCCGGGAGGGCTACAGCAAGTCGCAGGAAGGCGCCGAGCGCTTTGTGCGCGGCCGCTCGTGGTCGGGCTTCATGGCCCGGGTGGTCGGCGGGCTGGCGCCGGCGCGCCGGGAATTCCTGCTCAAGGACATCCGGCTCTTCTTCCGCGACCCCACCCAGTGGAGCCAGCTCATCCTGCTCGGCGTGCTGGTGGTGGTCTATGTCTTCAACATCCGCTCGCTGCCGCTGTTCTCGGGCGAAAAGGTGCCGTTCTTCCTGGTGACGGTGATCGTCTTCCTGAACCTTGGCCTGGCCGGCTTTGTCCTGACCGCGATCGCGGCACGCTTCATCTTTCCGGCCGTGTCGCTGGAAGGCCGGCAGCTCTGGCTCATCCAGTCGAGCCCGCTCCAGTTCCGGACACTCCTGCTCACCAAGTACTGGCTTGGCACGTTGCCGCTCGTGGTGCTTGCGCTGGGCATCACCGCCACCACCAACATCCTGCTGCACGCGTCCGCGTTCATGATGGCGGTAAGCTGCGGGACCATCGTGGCGTTCACCTGCGCCGCGAGCGCGCTCGCGCTCTGCCTTGGCTCGTACTACCCCAAGTTCGACACCGAGAATGCCGCGCAGATTCCGACCAGCTTTGGCGGGTTGATCTTCATGATGAGCGGCATCGCACTCCTCGGATTGCTGATCGCGATCGAGGCGGTGCCGGTGAGCGCCTTCCTCCGCGCCCACCAGGCGGACGAAGCGTTCGTGCTCACGCCAGGCCTGCTGTTCGCGCTCGGCTCTGTGGTTGCCGTCTGCGTCGTGACAACGATCGTAGCCCTCGGCCTGGCGTCGAGGCGGCTGGATGAGCTGGAGAATTGAGCTGAGAGCTGAGAGCTGAGAGCTGAGAGCTGAGAGCTGAGAGCTTAGAGCTGAGAGCTTAGAGCTTAGAGCTTTGAGCTGTGAGCTTTGAGCTTTGAGCTTTGAGCTTTGAGCTTTGAGCTTTGAGCTTTGAGCTTTGAGCT
>CBINCZ010000416.1:0-2657 GCA_966249295.1 uncultured Gemmatimonadales bacterium | reverse complement strand
ACCGCCACGCCCGGCGGCAGCTGGATCTGGTTCACCCTGGCCAGCACGTCGGTCATCACTTCGTTGGTGGAACGCCCGGAGACATTCCACTCCACATTCACCACCAGGTTACGGTCGAGGTGGTTGATCACCGCCGGACCGATGGCCGGCTCGATCCTGGCCACCTGGCCCAGGGGAATGGTGACCGGCAGTCCCTCGGGCCCCGGCACGATCAGAGGCACCTGCCGGAGGTCGGCAATCCGCTGGCGTGACTCGGGACTGAACCGCACTTCCACGTCGCGGGTCTCGCCGCTCGGGTCCACCCAGTCGCCGGCGTCGATGCCGGCGAAAGCCGGCCGCAGCGACTGCGCCACCTGCCCCACCGTGACACCCAGCGCGCCGGCGAGGCCGCGGTTCAGCTCCACGTTGATCTCGGGCTTCTGTCCCTTGCTCGAGAGCGCGGCATCCACCGCGTTGGGTGTCGCCTTCACGATGGCGAGCGCCGAGTCGGCCACCTTGTTGATGGACTCGATGTCGGGGCCGGTGATCTGCAAGGCCAGCTGCTTCCGCCCGCCACCGAAGGCGCTGGTAAACACCGCCATGGTGCCGCCAGTGAGACGGGTGATCTCGCTCCGCACCACGGAGGCAAACTCCTCGGCGCTCATGTCGCGATCCCCCTTGGGCGTGAGCCGCACGTAGATCTGCCCCACGTCCACCGCGCCGGAGCCTTGGCCACCGAGCGTGGTGTAGGTGTAGCGCACCTCAGGATGCGCCGAGATCAGCTGTGCGGCTTCCGCCGCCTTGAGGCGGGTGTATTCCAGGTTGGAGCCGGGCGGGGTTTCCACCTTCACGTAGAATTCCGACCGGTCATCCTCGGGAAAGAAGCCGACGCCGACCTTGTGCCACTCGGGCATCACGCGATAGAGCCCCACGATGACCACCAGCCCCACCAGCAGCGTGGCGATGCGGGGCAGCAGCTGTCCATGGAAATGGGTCAGCCCCCACACGATGACCGCGAGCCCGATGATCACCGCCAGCAGGCCGCTCAACCCCTTCATCGGCAGGGTGAACGAGCCGAAGAAGGCACCCAGCGCCACCACCGACACGACCAGCCGATGATCGAGCGCCCAGGCAATGACTCGCTTGTAGCGCACCGCCAGCTGGCCGAACCACTCGTTGAACCGGTCGAGCTTGCGGGTGAGCCAGTTCTTCTGCCCTTCCTCGAGCTGGGGATCGGGCCAGTAGGCCGAGAGCATCGGGTCAAGCGAGAAGGAGACGAAGAGCGACACCAGCACCGAGCAGGCGATGGTGAGCGCAAAGGGCTTGAACCATTGCCCACCCACGCCTGACATGAAGCCGATCGGCACGAAGACGGCGAGAATGGAGAACGTCGTCGCCGCCACCGCAAGGCCGATCTCGTCGGTGCCCTCGCGCGCCGCGGTGTAGTGGTCCTTCCCCATCTCCAGGTGTCGCACGATGTTCTCTCGCACCACGATGGCGTCATCAATGAGGATGCCGATCGCGAGCGAGAGGCCCAGCAGCGACATGGTATTGAGCGTGAACCCGAAGGCCCACACCGCAATGAACGACGCCAGCACCGAGACCGGCAGCGCCAGGCCGGTGATGACGGTGCTCCGCCACGAATTGAGGAACAGGAACACCACGAACACCGTGAGGATGGCGCCTTCCAGCAGGGCCTCCTCCACGTTCCGCACCGCCGCTTCCACCCGGGTGCCTGCATCCACGACCACATCAAGCTTGGCGTCCTTGGGGAGCGTGGACTCCAGTGCCTTCACCCGCTCCAGGATCCTGGCGCTCACATCCGTGGTGCTGTAGCCGCGCGACTTCTTGATGTCGATGCCGACAGCTTCCTTGTCGTTGAACAGCGCGAGACTCCGCTGTTCCTCGGTGCCGTCGTGCACCGACGCCACCTGTCCCAGCCGGATGATGTTGCCGTTCCGCTCGGCGACGACCAGCTGCTCGAACTCGGCCGGGCTCACCAGCCGGCCCTTGAGCCGGATGGAACGTTCCTGCAGGTTGCCGGTCACCCGCCCCACCGGCGCCGCGATGTTCTGGAGCCCCAGCGCCTGCACCACCTGCGCGACACTCACTCCCGCTGCCTGCAACGCCTCCGGCCGGAGCTCCACCGTGAGCTCGCGCTCCAGCGAGCCCACCACGTTCACTTCGGCCACGCCCGGGATCGAGCGCAACTCGCGGGTGATGCCGGGATCGGCCAGCCGGGTGAGCTGGGCCGGCGAGAGCGTGGGCGAACTGAGCGCCAGCGACACGATCGGCATGTCGGTGTCGTTCAGCTTCTTGATGATCGGCTCTTCCAGCTCATCGGGGAGGTCGGAGCGGATCTCCGAGATCGCGTCGCGGATGTCCTGCGTAGCCTCCGCCAACGGCTTCTCGAACACGAACTCGATGATGATGAGCCCGTATCCGTCCTCGGCCGAGCCCATGATCTTCTTGACGCCGCTGATGGACGAGATCGCCTCTTCCACCGGGTCGAGCACTTCATTCTCGACGCCGTCAGGCGAGCCGCCGGGATAGATCAGCGAGACCGAGACATACGGCGGTGCCACTTCGGGGAACTCGTCGGTCTTGAGCCGAAGCAGCGAGAACAGGCCGAACACCACCAGCGCCAGCATGGTGACGATGGTGACGATCGGCCGCCG
>CBINCZ010000415.1:0-2676 GCA_966249295.1 uncultured Gemmatimonadales bacterium | reverse complement strand
GGATCTCCCGCTGTCCCGTCTGCACCCCGAACGGCACGGTCGGCAGGACCACCACGCGAGCACCCCTCTCCCACGCCGCCGCCGCGGCCCGCACCGCCACCGCTTCCGCTTCAATATTGTCGGTGCCGTACGGCAGGTGGCGGTTGTGCGCCTCGGTGGCGCCCCAGGGCAGGATGGCAACTTCGTATGCGGCGGCACGGACGTCTTCCCAGGTGGCTTCCGAGAGGACGTATGGGCGAGGTGGCATGTGGGTTCGGGCTCCGATCGGAGGGGATATCTGATAATGTAGCTGAGAGCTGAGAGCTGAAGGAACGTCGTGCGTCGGGCGTCGAGCGCGTGGGCCTTCGCCCTTCCGTCATTCCCGCGAACGCGGGAATCCATGAGGGCTCCCCCCTACCGATCCACTCCGTCAGACGCGCGAGACGACGTGAAGTGCCGGCTTTCGCTGGAGTGACGAGCAGACACGCGTCGGTGCGCCTGACGCCTGACGCCTGACGCTCGACGCTTGACGCCCGGCGCCATCCCGCCCCAACTTCCGCCACGCCCCTCTCCTCTTCCGGACACGACCATGCGACGCTTGTTGCTCCTGCTTCCCGCGCTCCTCGCCGGCGCCGCTTCTGGCTGCGCCCCGGGCAATGCATCTGAGCACGACTCGGCGGCAGACGATCCCTATCTCTGGCTTGAGCAGGTCCGCTCCGACAGTGCCATGCAATGGGTGCGGAAACAGAACGACGTTACGCTGGCCAAGTTCACCGGACCCGCATTCGACTCGCTTCGCACCGCCATTCAGCGCGTGCTTGATTCTGACGCACGCATTCCCTATGTGAGTCGGCAGGGCGCTTATCTCTACAACTTCTGGCGCGACAAGGCGCACCCGCGTGGACTCTGGCGCCGCACCACACTCGCTGAATACCGGAAAGCGGATCCGAAGTGGGACGTAATCCTCGATGTAGACTCGCTGGCTCGCGCCGAGGAGAAGAAGTGGGTGTATCACGGGGCGCAATGCCTGGAGCCGGCATATGAGCGCTGCCTGGTCTCGCTTTCACCTGATGGCGGCGACGCGTCGGCGGTGCGCGAGTTCGACATGCCCAGCCGTTCCTTCGTGAAAGACGGCTTCGTGCTGCCTTCCGCCAAGTCGCGGGTGAGCTGGATCGATCGAGACCATATCTACGTGGGTACCGATTTCGGGCCCGGCTCGATGACCGAGTCGAGCTATCCCCGGATCGCCAAGCGATGGACCCGCGGCACTCCGCTGAGTTCCGCTGAGACGGTCTATGAAGGAAAGCCGACGGACATGGCGGTGGGCGCGTACCGTGACCGGACACCCGGATTCGAGCGCGACTTCGTGTCGGTCACCCGGGATTTCTACCACGGTGATCTCTTCCTTGATCGCGGCGGCAAGCTGGTTCACGTGGACGTGCCATCGGATGCCAACACCGATTTCGAGCGCGAGTGGCTCCTGGTGGAGCTCAAGTCACCATGGACCACGGGTGGGAAAACGTGGCCTGCCGGCTCGCTGCTGGCCATCAAGGTGGACGCGTTCATGGCGGGCGACCGCAATTTCGCCTCACTCTTCGAGCCCACACCCCAAAGCTCGCTTTCCTCCTATCGCTGGACGCGTCACCACCTGATTCTCGGCATCCTGGACGACGTGAAGACCCGGCTCGAGGTGCTGACCCCGGCCGAGGGAGAGTGGAAGCGCGAGCCGCTGGCGGGCGCGCCGGCGATGAGCACCGTGCAGATCGTGGAGACCGATCCCGATTCCACCGACGAGTACTGGCTGGGCGTGGAAGGATTCCTCACCCCGGCCACGCTGCAGCGCGGCGTGCTCGGTGAGGGTGCGGCGCAGACCATCAAGCAGGGACCGGCCTTCTTCGACGCGTCTCCCTATGAAGTCACCCAGCATTTCGTGACGTCGAAGGACGGCACCCGGGTGCCGTATTTCCAGGTGTCGCGCAAGGGATTGAAGCTTGACGGCAGCAACCCGACCCTACTCACCGGCTACGGCGGGTTCGAGGTACCCGAGCTGCCATCGTACGACGGCGTGCTGGGGCCGGCGTGGCTGGACCGGGGCGGCGTCTTCGTGCTGGCCAACATTCGGGGTGGCGGAGAGTACGGCCCGGCGTGGCACAAGGCGGCACTCAAGGAAAACCGGCCCAGAGCATACGAAGACTTTGCCGCCATCGCGGAAGACCTGGTGAAGCGCGGCGTGACGTCACGCGCGCTCCTCGGCGCCGAAGGCCGCAGCAATGGCGGCCTGCTGATGGGCAACATGTATACGATCTACCCGAATCTCTTCGGTGCCATCGTCTGCGGGGTGCCGCTGCTCGACATGAAGCGCTATGTGCATCTCGCGGCGGGGGCGTCATGGATTGCAGAGTATGGGGATCCGGAGAAGCCGGAGGAATGGAAGTTCATCCAGACCTTCTCGCCCTACCAGAACGTGAAGGCGGACATGGACTACCCGCCCATTCTCTTCTACACAGCGACGAGTGATGATCGGGTGGGGCCGGTGCAGGCGCGGAAGATGGCCGCCAAGCTGCAAGCCATGGGCTACCAGAACGTCTGGCTGCACGAAAACATTGAAGGCGGCCACGCGGGCTCGTCGGACAACAGCGAGCTCGCGTTCAGGCGGGCGTTGACGTACTCGTTCTTGTGGGACGAATTGAGGGTGGG
>CBINCZ010000414.1:0-2698 GCA_966249295.1 uncultured Gemmatimonadales bacterium | reverse complement strand
TCCAGCACTCGGTATCCGTGGTAAGGGAGAGACTCATGGCGCGACTTCCGATCGGCCGGCTCGGCCTGGTCCTGCTCGGACTGGTGGGGGGCACCCAGGCTCTGGCGGCGCAGAATGCCAAGCCCGAGACCCACACGGTGAAGCCCGGCGACACCCTCTGGCAGCTGGCCGGCACCTATCTGGGCGACCCGTTCCTCTGGCCCGAACTCTACCGCATCAACACCAGCGTCGTGGAGGATCCCCATTGGATCTATCCTGGCGAGGTGCTGCGCCTGGTGGCGTCGCCCGATGTGTCGGCCGTGCCCACCACGGACACGCCGCCTCCGGCGCCCCTTGCAGTGAACGAGCCCGCAGGTCCTGCTGCGTCCTCCGCGCCCTCGATGCCGCCCGACACGCTTGGTCCCCGCGGCGACGAGTGGAAGAAGTACTTCTCCACCAACAGCACCGCCATGCGACAGGCGATCAGCGGCTACGGGGAGATGGCATATCATCCGCTGCGGCGGGGCGAGTTCTATTCTTCCGGCTTCCTGACTGAGGGGCGCGACCTGCCCTTCGGCCGGCTGGTGGGCCCGGTCGATCCGTCACAGATCGGCGCGTCGGCCACGACTCCCACCGTCCTCCTGTCCAATCGAGTCTATGTCCTGCCGCCCCGCGGCGCCGCCTACCGGGTGGGCGACTCGCTCCTGGTGGCCGAGCTCGGCGGCAGCATTGCCAACCAGGGTCGCATGGTTGTACCCAGCGGCAGGCTGCAGGTCACTGAGGTGGCGCCCGGCCGCACCGTGGCACGGGTGATCGAGATGTATCACGAGATGACCGCGGGCCAGGTGGTGCTGCCGCTCGAGCCGTTCACGCCGGGTGGCGAGCGTCAGGCCGTGCCGGTGACCGACGGCGTGCAGGCCCGCGTGCTGGGCGGCCCGCTGCGCCAGGTACTGCGTGGCCCGCAGGACGTCCTGTTCCTCGACAAGGGCCGCAAGGATGGCGTGGCCCCGGGTGACATCTTCGAGATCCGCCGTTCGGAGAAGCGCCGCTCGGATGGGATCATCACCGCGCCCGACGTGCTGGCCATCGTGCAGGTGGTGCACGTCGGTGAACGCACCGCCACTGTCCGGATCCTGACAACGGCAGCGGCCGTCATTGCCAATGGCAGCGAGAGCCGCCAGGTCGGGCGCCTGCCGTCCTGAACCGAGTTCCCCCGAGAGCGACGCGGCGTCCGGTCCCAGTGGCCGGCGCCGCGTTTCGCATCTGCACTGAGTTCCATCGAGCCAGCCCCCGCTATATTGGTCCACAGATTTCGCCGATCTCGCCGATTGCTCACATGGCACGAGCGATAGGGTGAGCCCGGGCGCGCCGGCGCCGATGGAGCTTTCGACGGGCTGTCAGCGTCATCTCGGGCATCCGTGGCATCAGTGTAATCTGTGAATCCCCTGCGGTCCTCATCTGTGGATTGTGCATGACGCGACGCATTCTCATCTCCGGTGGCGCCGGGTTCATTGGCTCGCACGTGGCTGAGGCGTTCCTGGCGGACGGCTGGGATGTCACGGTGGTGGACGACCTTTCGCGCGGCCGCCGGAGCAACCTGCCGGCCGGTGTGACGTTCGCCGAGCTCGACGTGCGGAGTGCGGAGGCGCGGCAGCTCGCGGCCACCGGTCGCTTTGACGTGGTCAACCTGCAGGCAGCCCAGATCGACGTCCGGCACTCGGTGGCCGACCCGGCGTTCGATGCCAGCGTCAATGTCATGGGCCTGATCAACATGCTCGAGGGCGCCAGCGCGGGCGGCACCCGCCGAGTCGTGTTCGCGAGCAGCGGCGGCGTGCTCTATGGCGAGGCGGAGGAAATCCCCACGCCGGAATCGGCGCCGCAGGCTCCCGTGTCCCCGTACGGGGTGAGCAAGCTGGCGGGCGAGCACTATCTCCGCTGCCTGGCGGGATTGCGCGGGATGGAGTGGGTGGCGCTGCGCTACGCCAATGTGTTCGGGCCCCGCCAGGATCCCAAGGGCGAAGCGGGCGTGGTGAGCATCTTTCTTGATCGGCTGCGCGCGGGCCAGCCGCTCACCGTCTTTGGTGACGGCAGCCAGACGCGTGATTATGTCTTCGTGCGTGACGTGGCGCGCGCCAACCTGCTGGCGGCGACGGCCAATCTGCCGGCGTCGGGCGATCCGGTCGCCACGGCGTTCAACATCGGGACGGGCCGGGAGCTGTCGGTCCTGGATCTCATCCGGATCATGGGGACGACGCTCGACCTGCGGCCCGAGGCCCGGCATGAAGCACCGCGTGCGGGTGAGCTTGCCCGCAGCGCGCTCGACGCGACGCGGGCCCAGCAGCAGCTTGGCTGGCGGCCCGCCCATTCCTTCGAAGATGGCTTCCGTGAACTCGTGGCCTGGTATGACAGGGAGATGAACGCATGATGCTGCTGCAGGCGGGCGCAGTTCCGTCCACGGTGCTCGAACTCATCCTTGTCTCGAGTACCGAGACGAAGGTCGTGCTGGGCATCATCGCCATCTTCTCGCTGGCGGGCTGGTTCGTGATCGGCGTCAAGTGGTGGCAGTACCGGCGGCTCAACCGCCAGGCCGAGCGGTTCTTCGCGGAGATGGAGCGCAGCACCCGGCTCGACGAGGCATACCAGCATGTGATGCGGCAGCCCACGTCCCCTTACACGCGGCTCTTCAACGAAGCGATCCAGTTCTACAACGAACTGCGTC
>CBINCZ010000413.1:0-2700 GCA_966249295.1 uncultured Gemmatimonadales bacterium | reverse complement strand
CTGATGGTCAACGGTCGACGGTCAACGGTCGACAGGTGACACGCCACTAAGAGTCGCGTCTCGGCGCATGGGACTCACCCTGTGGGCGACTCGCGGTCGCAGCCATCGCGCGCGAGGGCCAGGTTGGGGGCGACGGATACGTCGCCCCTACGCTCGCGTGAATTGGGCTACCCGCGGCTGATAGCCGCGGCTCGGCGCGCCGGGCCTCGCAATGACGCATCGATGTAATCTCCGAATTCAACGCCCGACGCCCGACGTCCGACGCCCGAC
Source organism: uncultured Gemmatimonadales bacterium (assembly GCA_966249295.1). GTDB lineage: Bacteria > Gemmatimonadota > Gemmatimonadetes > Gemmatimonadales > GWC2-71-9 > CAMLHP01. The sequence continues at coordinate 2,430 of CBINCZ010000413.1, read as the reverse complement.
GCTTGACGCCCGACGCTCGACGCCCGACGCCCGACGCCCGACGCTCTACGCCCCCGCCCCCAGATCCCCCAGCGTCTCCATCTCCACCCACCGGCCAAAGAACGGATTGTCGAACGCATACCCGGTCCGGCTCTCCGCCTTGAGCAGCACGGCTGAGTCAATCAGGGCGCTCGCGGCATTGGAGGCCGAGCCGCTGCTCGTGAATCCGTAGCGCTCCACTGCCGCACGGGTGGTGAGCCCGTATCGATCCTCGGCGACACAGCGCAGGACGTTCTGCTGCAGTGCGGTGAGGTCATCCCAGGTGGAACGCAGCGGCGCGCCCTGCTCCGCCACGACATCATCGAGCGCCTGTGCGACATCGGCAGCGCTGGCCGTGCCGCGGGCTCGGCAGTTGTCATAGCAGCGGCGAGCGAGCTGCACCCGGTCTCGTGTCCGGGGCCCGGCCGCCTGGACGATGGCTGCTCCCACGCCTTCCGCCGTGACACCACCCGCCGTCATGCGCTCGTCAATCCAGGCCGAGAGGTGAGCGGCATCGATGGGCCCGAACTCGAGCTGATCGGCCAGGCCATAGAAGGCCCGGCCCTGGTCCATCATCCGCTCGATCAGGTGCGCCTGCGATCCCGCGAGGATGTAGCTCACGCGGGTGTGCTGCTGGATGACGCCGCGCAGGTGCCACTCGGCGCTGTCACCGCCGAAGCGCTGGATCTCCTGGAATTCGTCCAGTACAATCCCGATCGTCGCGCCGCGTTCTTCCGCGAGCCGTTCCACCGCATCGAGTGTCTGTGCCAGCGAGTGGCGCTGGTCTTCGAGTGACGCCGCCCGCAGCCTGACGTCGAGACTGGGCAGCACCAGGCCAGTGGCGGGATCGGGCGTGAGACTGATGCTCATGCCGATCCGCCGCACAAAGGCGCTGATCGAGTCGCGCCAGCGTCGGCCAAGCACGCGCCCCGCCGCTCCCAGGATTCGGTTGGCGATGTCGGTGACCGTGGACGCGGTGGAAATATCCGCCAGGAAGGCGACACCGCCACCAGCTTCGTGGCGTTCCATCGCCTGGAGCAGGGCAGAGGTCTTCCCCATGCGACGGGGGCCATAGACGAGCAGCTTTGCAGCCGGCTCCCTCAGGGTGCGGAGGATCCGCTCCAGCTCCTGGTCCCGATCAGTGAAATATTCGTCGCTGACGACGCCATGGATGCGGAACGGATTCAGAGGCTCGCCCGGCACGTACTCGCTCGCTGTATATTGACAATGGGAAATTACTGTATTAAGCGAAACTGTCAATATCTACAGTAAACGAGGGCGAGCTGGGCTGAGGGCGCCGTCGGCGGGGCGCGACTGAAGTCGCCGTCATCCCTGCGAAAGCAGGGATCGGTAGGTGTCGCTGACGCGACACGTGCGGGGGTAACGTCCTGTGGCTTCGGATGGATCGCGTACGACGGCCAGGCAGGGGCCACGCGTGCGCCGCGCGGGAGGGGCTAAGGCTAGCCTTTGCCCCTCGAGCGCGACTCGCAATGACCCGACACGCCGCCGGCACCATCATCACGAGCATCATCCCAATCCCCATCACGATGCCCTGGATGAAGGCGCCGGTCCAGCCGTCGTGCATCATCACTTGCTCCCGTACTCGTCGTGCCGCTTCCACCAGAAGCCGGTTTCGTTCCGGCCCAGCGGCGCGCGGTCGAGCCACTGCCACATCCCCCACAGTGCATCGAGCCCGCGCGAGTAGGTGGAATAGGTGTGATAGACGACGCCGTCCTCCAGCGCGAAGGCGCTCATTCCCGGCTGTTCCCGCATGTAGGTCGGCAGGTCAACACCGGTGCCGAACACATTCTGGTCTCCACCCTGCTGGAGCATCGGCTTCCCGCGCCGATAGTTGTATTCCATCCCTTCGCGCAGCTGCGCCTCGGTGAAGCCCACCGCGTAGTCGCGATTGAAGTCGCTGCCTTCCGATGACGCCCACGGGAAGCGCCACCCCAGCCGCTCCTTGTACGCTTGGAGCTTGGCCAGCGGCGCGCGCGACACCGCCGAGAACGCGACGTCGTGATTGGCGAGATGGATCATGGTGCCGTCGAATTGGTCGGCAATCGCCGAGCACGAGGGGCAGCCGGCCTTGTAGTCGGGGCCGAACATGAAGTGGTAGATGAGCAGCTGCGAGCGGCCGCGGAAGAGATCGGCCAGCGAGACGCGGCCCGCGTCGGTGTCGAACTGGTAGTCCTTCTCCACCCGTACCCACGGCAGTGCCTGCCTCATCCTTGCCACTTCATCACCGTGATGGGTCAGTTCCTTCTCGGCCTTCAGCAGCTCGAGGCGGGCGGCGAGCCAGTCGGCGCGAGTGGCGGTGGGGTGGGTGGTGATTGCTGCGGTCATGGTCTCCTCCAAGGTTGGCGGGCTGGCGCGAATGGCGCCCAGGCCCTAACATTCCACCGTTCGGTT
>CBINCZ010000412.1:0-2714 GCA_966249295.1 uncultured Gemmatimonadales bacterium | reverse complement strand
CAGCCGGCGGTGCAGGCTCCGGCCGTCCTTGATGGCGTCCATCTCATCCATGATGAGGCGGACCGGCATCAGGGCCGTGCCCGCGAGCCAATAGGCCAGCGCCACCGCGAATGCCACGACGATGGGTGACACCACCAGCATGGCGTTGAGCAGGACCTGCGGATCGAACGTGGAGTTGACGAACGGTGCCGCGAGCAGGATCGCGCCGATGTCCTCACCCGCCCCGGTCACCGGTTCCACCGACAGCCGCACCGCGCCACCGGGCGCGGCGAGGGGGAGTGTGGTGAAGGGACGAGAGGCGAGAGTGGGTGGGATCTGGTCCGCAAGCTTGCGAAGCGACTGGAACGGCAGTGCCCGCGCCGATTGCGACAGGAAGAGGATCGTCCGCTCGCGATCGACGATGATGAGATAGTCGCGATACGCCTCGAAGTACGCGCTGACGCTGGGGCTGAGCGCCGGCCCCGTCAGCTCCCCCTGCCCCGTCCCGGAGCTTGCGCCGGAAACCAGCGAGTCGTCCAGCACCAGCCGGCCGAGGACCCGGTGCGAGTCCTGCAGCCAGCGGATGGCGAGCTCCGCCTCCAGCCGGAGCCGGTTGTCGAGCTCGAGATTGCTCGGCTTCCGAAGCTCCAGGTAGAGCGCGGCGGCAAAGGCGGCCAGGGCCACCAGCAGGGCGGCGGTGTACCACGCCGTCAGCTTGCCGCGGATTGTGCGCATGTCAGGGAGCCCGGACCACGTACCCCACGCCGCGCACCGTGTGGACCAGCTTCGTCTTCTGGCCCGAGTCAATCTTCTTGCGGATCCGGTTGATCACCACGTCCACGATGTTGGTGCCCGGATCGAAGTGATAGTCCCAGGCGTACTCGGTGATCAGCGTGCGCGACATGACCCGCGGCGAATGGCGCATCAGGTATTCCAGCACCGCGTATTCCTTGGGCGTGAGCTCTACCGGCTCTCCCGCACGCCGTACCTCGCGCGTGGCGGTGTCGAGTTCCAGGTCCGCCACCCGCAGCACTGGCGACTGCAACTGCTGTGGCCGGCGGCCCAGCGCCTCGACCCGAGCCAGCAGTTCCTCGAACGCAAACGGCTTGGTGACATAATCGTCGGCACCCGTCCTGAGGGCCGTGACCTTGAAGTCAATCGCATCCTGCGCCGTGAGCACCAGGATCGGCATGGTGAAGCCACGGTCACGCAGGGTGCGCAGCACCTCGAGCCCGGTCATGCCCGGCAGGCGGAGATCCAGCACCAGCAGGTCGTAGTTCCCGCCCGAGGCGAGCCGCAGGGCCTCCATGCCGTCGTCCACCAGGTCCGCATGAAAGCCGTGCTCCTCCAGGCCACGCTTCACGTACTGGCCGACGGTGCGGTCGTCCTCGATCACGAGAATCTTCATCTGGCTTCCCCTGCCGCGGGCAATCGCACGCGAAAGAGCGCGCCGGCGCCCGGCTCGCTTTCCACCTCGATCATGCCCTGGTGTTCCTGGACGATTCCATAACAGATGGAGAGGCCGAGTCCCGTCCCGCGGCCCGGTTGCTTGGTGGTGAAAAATGGCTCGAAGATCCGCTGTCGCGTCGCGGCCGTCATGCCGGGTCCGGAATCTGCCACCGACACGAACACTCCGCCATCCGCCATCCGCCCGGTCGTGACCGCGAGCCGTCCCCTGCCCTCCATGGCGTCGGCCGCATTCATCAGCAGGGAGACGAGTACCTGGATGATCTGTTCACGATTGACCGACGCCGGCGGCAGCTCGGGATCGAGGGCGCGCTCGACCGTGACGCCGCGGAAGCGTTTCTGCGGCTGGAGCAGCGTCAGCGTGTGCTCGACCAGGTCGTTGAGGCTGGTGCGGGTCTTGGCCTGGGCGCGCGGCCGGCTGAAATCGAGCAGGCCGTCTACGATGCTGGTGCATCGCTCCACCTCACAACTGATGAGAGTGAGGTAGTCGGTCACGGTGCGATCCCTGAACTCCGCGTCGCCCAGCCGGCCTTCGATGGCAGCAACACAGGCGCCAATGGTGGCCAGCGGATTGTTGATCTCGTGCATGACGCCGGCCGCCAGCTGCCCGACCGCCGCCAGCTTCTCGTTCAGGAGGATCCGCGCCTCGGCCGTGCGCCACTCGGTCACGTCCTCGCCGATCGTCACGACGTGGCTTACCTGGTCCCCGCCGAGGCGCATGGGCAGCCGGGTCTGCCGGTAAATCCTGACCCCGTCAGGCGTGTCCACGTTGAGCTCGCTTCGGAGTACGGCACCCTCGTTCAGGACCTGATCGAACTCCGCACGCAGGACGTCCGCGGGCTGACGGGTCAGCACATCGAAGACGCTCCTGCCCATGGTTTCCTCACGGCGGAGCCCCTGTGTCCCGGTTTCACGCTTGGCATTCCAGATGCGGATGCGATACTCGCGATCCACCACATAGAGGCCGACCGGCAGCGAGTCGATCACGAGGTCGGCAAAGCGCCACGCCTGCTCCACTTCACGATTGCGCTCCGCCACCTCGAGCGCAAAATCTTCTGCCGTACGGATGGCACCGAGATGGAGGGCCAGCATCGGCACCGCGGCGTCGAGCACGCCTGCGTCGGCACGGGTCGCAGGAGTCACTTGCACCACGCCAAGCAGGTGGCCGTGTCGCTCCACTGGCCGGAGTGCGCTGGCAGGGTCGCGATGCTGGAGCACGGCGGGATCAACAACGGGTGGGTGGGTGGTGGTGCCGGCAGGGGCCTGGC